>JACONB010000260.1 GCA_014323965.1 Prochloron sp. SP5CPC1
ATTATATTATACCTCTCCCTCTTCCTCTGCGTCCTCTGCGTCTCTGCGATTTATTTTATTATACTCACCGGGAGTGCGCAACATTCCTACTGTACCTATTCCTTCGGCTGAGACACCGAAAAACCAGGGGGTCGTGGCATAAAATTTAATCCCAATGATATAAATGGAGGTAAAAATCAAACCCACAACCATTCCGGCGATCGCCCCTTCCCTATTGGTACGTTTATCAAATATCCCTAAGATAATAATAGGAAAGAAACTGGCTGCTGCTAAACCAAAGGCAAAGGCTACTACTTGAGCGACAAAACCGGGGGGGTTTATCCCAAAATACCCTGCTATAGCTACAGCAAAACCCACCATGACCCTCCCATTTCTTCACCCAGTCTAACTGTCTTACCTCTTCAAGAGTGTGGTTGTGTAAGCTATCAATGAGATTATAACGAGCAAAGGCAGCCATAGCGGGGGCCGTAGTATAGAGTAAGGCAATGAATAACAAGGCCCAACCAGCAGAATAACGAGCTGCTCGCACATTGGGGACTGTATAAAAGCGCACTATGACGTGGGGAAGTCCCGCAGTACCCACCATTAATGCTATGGTGATCAAGAGAATGTCCAACATGGATTTGTTGGCAAAGGGCTACCTGGGGAATTGGGTTTCCTGTTAAAATCCAGGCGATGGCCACTGCGGGAATAAGATAGGCAATAATTAAAATGAAATACTGGGCTACTTGGAGAAAGCGGCTGAAAACGATACCTACCCCCCGCAGATAGGGAGCCAGTAACAGGGCTAGGAGCACATATCCCCCAGTCCAACCCATGAGGTAGATAGAACCATCGTAACCCAGAAAGGAGATTATGTTGGAGTATCGCGCAAAGACGCAAAGACGCAAAGGGGGGAAAGGAGTACTATTATACCTCTCTTTCTTCCTCTGCGCCCTCTGGGCCTCTGCGGTTTATTTTAATATGCTATACTATCCATGACCGAGATTTTTTCCCAAAAAATGACCATGGCTGAAGATTTTCATGAATATCGACAATCCCTCTTAAAGGAGTACGGGGAGAGGGGTAAACTATACAAGGAAACAAATATTGCCTCCATAAGAAAGTTAAAGCATAAAAAGATACAGCTAAATTGAAAATTGATGGTAAAGGAGCTGCAACCCTCTCACTCCATATCTCCTGAAGAAAGGGAACGATTCCCGGTGTTAGAAGAGTTACAGAAGTACCCAGGGGAACAGGTATTACTGGTGGGGAGACCTGGTTCCGGCAAGTCTACCACTTTAAAGCGTTTGTTGTGGGAAAAGGCCAAGGGGGAAGGTGAAATACCTGTGTTAGTGGAGTTACGGAGCTATCAGAATTCTACCCTGGACTGCATTAGGAGGTTTTTTGCTCACCATGGGTTGGAGTTGTCAGAAGCTGAAATAGAGGATTTGTTGGAGAAAAAGAAATTATTCTTGCTCTTTGACGGTTTAAATGAGTTACCGAGCAAAGAAGCAAGAGAGGAGATAAGTCAGTTTCGCCAACAGTATAGCCAACTCTCGGCAATTTTCACCACCCGAGAGCTGAGTGCAGGGGGAGACTTGGGGCTCCAGAAGCGGTTGGAAATGGAACCCCTGACGGAAGAACAGATAAAGGAGTTTGTGTCTGCTTATTTACCGGAAACTGGGGATGAATTGTTGCAAAAGCTGGATCCTCGTCTGGCGGATATTTGCCAAACCCCCCTCTTTTTGTGGATATTGTGCCAAGTATTCAAGGAACTGAAGGAAGTACCGGAAAATGCGGGAATGTTGTTGCGCTATTTTGCTTTACAACAGGATAAGCTGAAAAAAGATGTGAAAGTGGAGAAAAAGTTGCGAGATAGAGCACCCCAGTTATTGCAAGCACTAGCAGTAGCTATGATGAAAGGGGAAAGAAAAGAGGATTTGCGCTTGGAGATACCCCTCCGGGAAGCGAAGAATGTATTAGACAAAAATTTGAAACAGCTGGGAATTAAAAAAAGAGCCAATCGTAGCAAGAAGTGGCTGCAAAATTTGCTCTCCTATCATCTCATTCAGTTGAAAAAAGACGGTACCCGGGAATTGGTGCAGTTTCGTCACCAGCTAATTCAGGAATATTACGCCGCAGAGTGGTTGAAGTCCCAGTTGGACAACTTAAAGGATGATTTTTTGCAGCACCATTATCTCAACTATGTAAAATGGACAGAAGCCATCGCTCTCATGCTCAACTTGTCCAAAGATAGGGATAGGGAGCAAATTCTCCGGGTTGTGAAATTAGCTTTAGAGGTAGATTTGCAACTGGGAGCAAGGTTAGCTGGGGAGGTGCAGAAGCAGTTTCAAGGGAAAACAGTGGAGCTGGTTTGGGCTTGCGAAGTTCCTCTCCTTGTTAAGATTGAGCTGTTAAAGAAGACGAAGAGTGAGAAGGCGGGCCGCGCGGTAGCGCGGATCCGGTGTACCCACCGGATCGGGTTTCTGAGTCAAGCTTTAAGTCATTCTGACAATCGGGTGCGTAGTAGTGCAGTATACGCCCAGGGTCAAATAGGGAGTGAGAGAGCAGTAGAACCCCTCATTACTGCTTTGAATGATTCTGACGTTTGGGTGCGTATTCGTGCAGCATACGCCCTGGGCAAAATAGGAGACGATAGAGCAGCAGAACCCCTCATTAATGCTTTGAAAGATTCTAACGTTTCGGTGCGTTGTCGTGCAGCGGGAGCCCAGGGTCAAATAGGAGACGATAGAGCAGTAGAACTTCTCATTAATGCTTTGATAGATCCTTATAATTGGATTGATAGTGATAGTTATGTAGCGGAAGCCCTGGGTAAAATAGCTTACCCTGAACTATTACCGCGCCTCATTGAGTTTATTCCCACGACAGCAGGTATATATATCCTTGACATCATTACTGCTATTCAAAAGCGTTGTAACTACTACAACTACCAAATATTTCATTCAAAATCACCCAGAACCTTCCCCAAAACCTACCCCGTCAGGAGACACCTATATTAACATGAATATTAAAGACAGCACCATTGAACAACTCGCCGGTAACAATATCAACCAACGGGACAATATTGGTACACAAAACAATTACTACAGACAACCAGAAAACCCCGAAATTCTAGCAGAAGAACTCGACGCACTCCTGGAAAAAGAAATTCAGGGAGAAATCATCCCCGGGAAGAAGAACAACAAAAAGCGATCGCCCCTATAATAGAACGTATCCGACAAAACCTCTCCCTGAAAGATAGACTAATAGCAGCAGGGAAAGCTGGAACATTTACAGCCATTGAGCAGTGCATGAAACACCCTTTGAGTAAAACTCTAACTGCTGCCATAAAAGCTGCAATAGCACCGTAGGTTGGGTTGAGGCACGAAACCCAACAGCCAAAGATTTTGTGTTGGGTTTCGCTTACGCTCTACCCAACCTACCCCCTGGTAACTGGTAACTGTTATATTTCTTGACGGAGGTTGACAAACTAGGTAAAATGGTTATATACTGGTAACTGATAACTGTCATGGTACGTGAATGAAACAAGAACTGTTAAAAGGAGTAGAAAATCGCCGAGATATTGCTCGGATCGCCGATTTAGCAGAGCGAGCGCTAAAAACCTGGGAAATTGTGAATAGGCATTGCACGAGAAGAAATACCTTTAGAAAAATCCCAAATAACCCTTGCCATTTTAGAAATTGCAGGTAACTTTCTTTTTGACTCTGCTACCCACCGGGATTTTTTAGGGGCAATTCTCAGTACTGGGTTAGTGAGAGAGAAAATTGGGGATATTATCCTGAAAGGGGAACGAGGTGCTCAAGTAATAGTAGTCCCGGAGCTGACTGATTTTCTCGTCAGTAACTTAGTGCAAGTCCGTTCCGTCACCGTCAAAACCAAACCCATAGCAACAGAGGAATTGAAATTTCGTCCCCCTCAGAAAAAAGAAATGACCACCGTAGAAGCTTCCATGAGACTAGACGCCATCGTCTCCGCTGGGTTTGGTATGTCTCGCAGCAAAATGGTGCAAGCGATTTCTAGTGGTAACGTGCGCATTAATTGGAAGGAAGCGACTCAATCCAGTTATACTCTTAATACTGGTGATTTAATCTCTATGAGGGGAAAGGGACGTTTAGAAGTAGGAGAGGTTTCCGTGACAAAAAAACAACGCTACCGCATTCATCTTACAAGATACAAGTAGGTATAACATGATAATTTATACTTTTGAGGAAACATTCTGCTCCTTTGCGCCCTTCCCCTGGGTGAAACTCTCCCCACCCCTATAAAAAAGGAGTTGACAATGGAATTTAAAGGAGCTAATATCTTATCAGTGGAACAATTTAGTATAGAAGACATTCGGACAATTTTACGAGTAGCGGAAACCATGGAACCCTACGCTTTACCCCAAAAGAAAACCAGGGTACTAGAAGGAGCAATACTGGGGAACCTTTTTTTTGAAGCAAGCACTCGCACCAGGCTAAGTTTTGGAGCAGCATTTAATCGATTAGGAGGTTCTGTGCGGGACGTGGTAGGGTTTCAATTTTCATCCATGGCCAAAGGAGAGTCTATTTACGATACTAGTAGAGTTATAAGTGGATATGTGGATATCTTAGTTGTTCGTCACCCCCAAGAAGGCTCCGTACTAAAGTTTGCTCAAGCCACTAATATTCCAGTTATTAATGGAGGAGACGGTGCTGGGGAACACCCTACCCAAGCTTTATTGGACATATATACAGTCTATAAGGAAAAAGAGAAAAACTTTGATAAGCTCAATGGATTAAAGATAGGTATGATAGGAGATTTGAAACATGGTCGTACCGTACACTCTTTCTCCAAACTATTATCTCTCTTTGAAGACATGAAATTTATTTTTGTGGCTCCAGAGCAAATCCAAATACCAGATAAAATTGTCAACCAGATAAAAAATGCCGGTCATGCTGTCATTCAGACTGATAAGCTTATAGAGGGAATCTCTGATGTAGATGTTGTTTACGTTACCAGAATGCAAGAGGAGCGTTTTAACGAGAAAGAAAACTTCTCTTCCTATCAAGGATATTATACCATCAATAGACAAATCTACGATAAATATTGTTATCCCCAAACTATCATTATGCATCCTTTACCAAGAGATAGTCGCCCCCAGTCTAATGAATTAGATAATGATTTGAACAACTATAAAAACCTAGCTATTTTTAGACAGACAGATAATGGGGTTCCCGTGAGAATGGCTCTTTTTGCTCTCCTATTAGGGGTTGTTGATAAAATTCAGGAAACCGAGAGTAATGTGCAGTGGTATGTTCCTTCGTAGGGTGATGGGTAACTGGGGAATTCTAGTCTGGATCTATTCCTGCTTGTCGCAAACGTTCTAACAATTGCTGTACTTGTTGTTGAGCTAATTCTTTAGCCCCTCGCTCCCTATCTCTTTCCTGCTGGGCTAATTTTTTAGCCATTCGCTCCCTATCTCTTTCTTGCTGGGCTAATTTTTTAGCCCCTCGCTCTCTTTGAGCTAATGCTCTAGCTATTCCCTCCTTTTCTGTCTCTGTAGGAATCCAATTTCCTTCGACGTCATACCACCGTAACCACTGTCTCTGACAACCTTGATACTCTCCCAACCACAATCCTAAACCTATGTTCAGAGTGGGTAACCACAGTTTAGAGGAGTTTACTTCTAGGAGACGATAACCATTTTTCGTTAAGTGAAAGGGAATTATTTCATTAGTTATCCCGTCAAAGACTATATAATAAGGAATGCGCAAAATTTTCTCATACACTTCCCATTTTGTTGGTTGTATACCTTTGGGCTTACTCCTTCCTAAATCTTCATTCCTCGTACTGGGAGACAGGAATTCTATAACGATAGATGGGGCTACTTTTTCTTGCCAGATAACATAGCTTAACCGCAGTGAGCGTTTTTCATAAAGTCTATCTACTCCCACTACCGCAAACCAATCAGGGCGTTTGTACCACTGAGGATGATTGCTATCATAGTAAAGATTTAAATCGCTGGCTACAAAAACTTTATCCCGGGAAATAGAAGGTAAAAATGTAGCCATGCACAATTGTGATTGTAACAAGTGATATTCATCGGGCAAACCAGATTTCTCCTCGCTGGGTAAGTCGTA
>JACONB010000261.1 GCA_014323965.1 Prochloron sp. SP5CPC1
AGTACCTCCTTCAAAGACAAACCCGTCAGTCCGACAACTGTTTCCGGAGTCATCCGTTCCCTCTTTTTTAGCAAATTGGACCCCTTGATCCATTCCTATCTCCATACCCTGCTTCAAACCTTCCAGTTTTCCTTCCAGTCTTCCTTCCAGTCTTCCTTCCAGTCTTCCTTCTTGGAGAATTTCCCGGTAAATAACGGACTCCCGCATGATATCCCTCCTTAAAATTTTCTTAATCACGTTTTCCTTCAATACTAGTCCAGCTAAAACAGCTGAAGCAGCAGTGACACCATTTTGGGTGCGGGTATCTTTAATATCCTCAATCCCCTCTTTCACCCCATTTAACACCATTTCCGGATCTTCCGTCTGACTCAGCACCGCAAAGGGTAACAAACCGGGAGCGCCCAGAAAGGTTTCTGCCGGTTGCTCCCAAAGTCTAATAACCTCAAATTCGTGAAACGTCTTACTCAAACGAAAATAATTTTGTCGCACCAAAGGAGAATTTGTCTGGAGCAAATAAATCACCACCTGATGCATTTCCTTATCTGGAAAAATCCGATATCCCCCTATGCGATAATCAATCATTCGAAAGAAAATTTCTTTCAAAGGTTTGGTTTGAAACTCCCCATGAAGTATCAAATCCTTAGATTGCTGTAATATCATGGAGTCAGCCAGAATTGGTTCTAAGAATAATTCCGTGGGACTCAATTCAGTTTAACTGACTAACTCCCCCAGTAACCATTTGGACAAGTCGTGCTGAAAGTGTTCAGCGATAAACCTGCAAACATTGTCATACACGTTAATTTTTAACCTATACTAATGACTCTCAATATGTTACAGTTCTCCCGAGAGGTTATGATGAACCAAATAAATTGTAGGATTGCTGCACTTTGGGATGCAGATGCTAAAGTATGGACTGCTAGTAGCGAAGATGTTCCTGGTTTAGCAACTGAGGCTGACACTCTAGAAGCGTTGACAGAAAAGCTACGGATTTTAGTTCCTGAACTATTGCGGTTAAACCATGTCATTCAAGAAAACCAAGCTAGTACAGTTGCAATTGAGCTAACAAGTCATTGGCAGGAACTCATTCAGGTAGCTGCATAAATGTCGAAATCATTTACTCCTGCACTCAAGGAAATTCTGATAGAAGCTAGTTGCCATTTTCAAAGTCAGGGGAAAGGAGATCATGAAATCTGGTATAGCCCAATCACCCAACGTCGTTTTGTAGTTGATAAATCTATCAAGTCTCGTCATACAGCCAATGCAGTACTCAAACAAGCTGGATCGCAAAAATCGTTTTAACTGCTATATTGAGCACTACACGCCATCTTAACTAATCCATGAGCAATCCGTTTATCTTCGCCAAAGTGTAAATGGATGTAAGATGCATGAACTCGATGCATTGTCATCCCTTCGATGGATACTGGACTTTGGGGTTGGAGTATCTTGGTAACAAATAGGGGGGGTTGTGTTGTATTAAGTTGAGAACGATGAAACTCATGTCCCCAGACTGTTTCTCCTGCGTCCAGGAAGGGACTGTTTTCTAATGCGGTTGCTTGACGGTATCCTAGGGTGAGTTTTTTCCCCATGATAACAGTTGCTGGTAGTACTCCTACCATGGACCAACTTTTATAAGAAAAATCTACCAGTTGCTGACACAAGTACATCAAACCACCGCATTCTGCATAGGTAGGTGTTCCTCCCTTAATAGCATAACGTACTGCATCTTTTGCTTGTTGGTTGGCTGCTAATTCTTGAGCGAATACTTCTGGAAAACCACCACCTATGTAAAGTCCACCTACTCGTGGTAAGTGAGAGTCTCGAAGGGGACTCCAAGGAATTAGTTCTGCTCCTAACTCTTCCAGGATATCTAAGTTATCTTGGTAATAGAAATTAAAAGCCCGATCCCAAGCTAAAGCAATTTTACACTTTTTAGGTGGTAATTGATAACTAATTTTTTTTCTTGGTTCTATTTCTAATAGTGGTAATAAACGTTTCCAATTAAAACAGGTTTTTCCTAACTCTGCTAACCTATCTATAAGAGCATCAAACTGTTCTAGCTCTGCTGTAGGAACTAAGCCTAAATGCCTGTCTGGGATGGTAATATTGTCCTGGCGACGTAAAATGCCCAAAATTGTTGGTTGAAGGGCATTTTGGAGTAGTTCTAAGTGGCGATCGCTCCCTACTCGATTCAATACTAATCCGGCAATTTTAACCGAGGGATCGAAGGAACTATATCCGTGGGCGATCGCCGCTACAGAACCGGACAATTTACTACAATCTAATACTAACAATACTGGTACATCAAGTAACCGGGCAATGTGGGCTGTACTGGCAAAATCTTTTATTTGTTCTTGGTGGTTGTTGGGAGATATAACACCGTCAAATAGTCCCATTACTCCTTCTATGAGAGCATAATCTACCCCCTGACAATGACGAGTAAAACAGGATTGGACATACGCTTCAGAAGTCAGTACGGGGTCGAGATTGCGACAGGGGCGATCCGTCACTGCTTGATGAAACATGGGGTCAATATAATCTGGTCCTACTTTAAAGGATTGTACTCGATTTTCTCGGGATAAATAAGCAAGCAGGGCAAGGGTAACTGTGGTTTTGCCTACCCCACTCCTTTCTCCAGCAATAACTAAAGACATGTTCAGCAACTCACATTAAATACCGAATTTCTCCCAGTAAGACATCGAAACGCTTATTGGTTTCAGCTTGTTCTCTTTTCCACCTTTTTGCCTCTTCTTTTCGTTCCTCCATTTCTTTCTCAAATCGATTCATCCGCCGCTCCTGTTTTGCCACCACCTCTAAGAGTCCTTGCATGGTCACATTCAAAATATCCATGCCTTTTCGCATTTCAGTGACGGTGTCTTTTACCTCCCTGACGCTTTCCCGAAGTTCAGTGACAGTTTCCTTTACTTCACTGACGCTTTCCTTTACTTCGCTGACGCTTGATGCCAAGGTATCGAGCATTTCATCTGTCCAACGCTGAGTTGCCATGATAATATCTTCCCCTTGCTGTTTCTCGCTTATATACCACTATTATACATTATAAACCATCTGGTTTAGCAACGCCTTTAATTTTCACTGTTTTCGTCTTCTCTCCTACCTCTGGTTAAATGCCGAATTTCTGCTATTAACATATCGAAACGCTTATTGGTTTCAGCTTTTTCTCGTTCCCACCTTTTTTCTTTTTCTTTTCGTTCCTTCATCTCTTTCTCAATCTCTTCTTTTCGTTCTGCCGTTTCTTCATCAAATCGCTCCATCTCCTGTTCATGTTTTGAGACTTCTTTTAAGCTTCCAGCATTTTATGTTGCCAATCTTTAGTTGCCATGATAACATATTCTCCTTGCTATTTCTCCCTTATATACCTATATTATACATCAGGAACTGCCCCGGGGCAGGGCGGGAAGACCCCGCTCCGGAGGTTATTCTTTTAAATTGAGAATTTGATGGGTTATCTTCATGCTCTCTTCAAAAAGCATATCACGACCCCAGCGCTGTAATTGCTGACCGAGTAATTGGTCTGTTTTTTGGTCGAATAAAGGGGTCACCTGTTGAATGCGACAAGCTTGGGCTCCACCACCTGCTTCCATGCGCATGCAACCTGCTGTTTCGGAACACAAAACCGTACAACAATCAGCTTCCAAGTTAGTAGAAGTGAGACGCAAGCTAATTAAATCTCCGGGAATTTCTCCCACATCAGTAATAGGAATGGCTGCTAATTCTGCTTCGATGGCTTGTTGATTTTCCGTGGTAAATTTAACTCGCCTGATGTCGTAATCCCCTCCTTCTTGCTCATAGGAAAGGGGTCGCCATTGCAAGCGACTTGCTAACCAACCTAAGTACATTAATGCTTGTGTCGAGTTGCCTTTTTCGTAATCGATGGTAACCCGATCCACTTCCCAAATAGCAGAACGGCGTTCCGGGGGGTCGAAGGCTTCTGCTGCTAATTCTTGCCATGCACCAATGCGTCCCCAGTTGAGGTCTACAAGAGGAATACCTGTTTTCAGCAGTTCTCCTAGGTTCTGTAATTCTCCCTCTGGTTCCTTAAAGCTGCTGGAGTCTACAATAACGCTATTGCTATCTTTTACCAGTCGCTTAAACAGACTGTAATTGGGATCTGGGGTTCCTTTCCACCAAACAAATTTGGGCAGTTCGTTAATAGTCAGTTCCGAGATAATTCCGCCAATTCTTTCTAAAGCAGCAGCGGTTCCTCGCAGGGTGATATACTCGCAGCAGATTAAAGTATTCTTATTGCGTTTTTGGATGGGACAATAGGCAGATACTTGGGCTGTTACCCCTTCATCTTCTCCCAGAGTGGGACAAAGGGTGATAATGCGACAGGGGTTAGAAGCGGCGATGGCATCTGCAATACCCACTCCTTCTAAGTCTGTCCCATACTGTCCCTTATCTCCACCTTCTTTTCCTTGCTTCAATTCTGCTTCCAATAAGGACCGCAGTTTATCGTCTGATTTCCCCGTTACTTCTAATTGGTATTTTTTTTGCGCTGCTTTAATGGCAGCGATAGTTCTTGGTCCAGCAATACCATCAATGGGTCCAGTATAATAGCCCAAGGCAGCCATTAGTTGCTGGGTTCCATCTGGTTCGTAAACGATAAAGCTAAAGGTGCTTGCTCTGGTAGCAACGGGTCCATCTTCATCCCTATTCTGATAACTTTGCCAGATGGATCGTAGTTCTGCCTCAATTTCATCAATGGAGACATCTTTTGGTGCTTGTAAGGAAACAATTGTCATTTTCTTATTAGATCTGTGCTCTTGCAGTCTATCATCATTTTTAGCGGAGCCTAACGGCACCCCCCCTTTTTTCCTTTCCTCCGGAAGTAGTTGATACCTCCTGCTGCTACCATGAAAATAATTCCTGGTATGGGACCAAACTCAAAAGGTACTTGTTGAAAAGCTACTTCCCCAGCGCTTACAAAATCACCACCATGATTATTGAGAATATTTAGGTGAATATATTGAGTTTCAGTGGAGGTGAAAAAAAATGTCTGAGCGAAAATAGGTGTTGATGGTTGACTTGCCTCAAAAGTGTTAGTGTTAGTGTTATTGTTTAATAAATTTACACAGCCATCAGTAAAATTATTATTGTCATCGGCGAATAACTCAAATTCCCTTATGCCGATGTTTCCCGTCGCATTCCAAAGCGCCAATCCTCCGATGGTGAAGACATCACCTAGGTCAAAAGTTAAGGTTGCTGTGGTAATTAGGTTAGAGGAGGTCCATGTATTAAATTACTATTAATAGAATTAAACATAGTATGTCTTTAGTCTTAATATCAACAACATCAGTAAATAAATTTACACCTGTTTCATACATTTGTGATAACCCACTTTGGTTAATTAAATTTGTTGGAGATAATGAGTTACTAGAACTTGAACTAACAGAATCGGGCTGTAGGATAGTATTGACAGCATGAGCGGGGCCCTCACCGAGGAGTGAGGCAGCGATCGCTATAGTTGTAATTAGTTCTTTTTTCATAAGACACAAAAACTATATCTACTAACTGTTAAAGTCGGCGCCAACGACGACCATCTCGGTTAATTAAGAATTCCGCTTCTGTAGGTTCCCAAGTACCGGCTTCGTATTGGGGAATAGATGCGGGGTCGGCGGGAGCATCCCATGCTGCTAAGGCTGGAGTGATGACTCGCCATGCTTCTTCCACTTCGTCTGCACGGGTGAATAGGGTTTGGTCCCCTAACATACAGTCCAGCAACAGTCTGGTATAAGCGTCAGCAGTGGCCATACCAAAGGAAGAGCCGTAACTAAAGTCCATATCTACAGTGCGAGTGCGCAGTTCGGAACCAGGCATTTTGGCTTCAAACCGCAGGGATATACCTTCATTGGGTTGAATGCGCATAGTGAGAACGTTAGGGCTGGCTTGTTGGGCGGCTGACTTAAATATTAGCAGAGGAACTTCCCGGAATTCAATTGCTATTTCCGATATTTTCTTGGGCAACCGTTTACCAGTGCGGAGGTAAAAAGGTACTCCTTGCCAACGCCAGTTATCGATGGCTAATTTGAGGGCAACATAGGTAGGAGTGGTGGATTCTGGGTTTACTCCTGGTTCCTCTCGATAGCCGGAAACAGGCTTACCTTTCATCCAACCTGCTCCATATTGCCCCCTAATAGCGCAGCGATCTAGATTTTTCAAATCTGCTAAATGGGTGGCTTGCAGTACTTTTACCGTGAGACACAAGAGCTGGATCAGGTGGTTTTGCACCATGTCCCTCAAAGCGCCGGCGGTGTCGTAGTAACCTGCTCTCTCTTCCACTCCCACGCTTTCCCCTACGGTAATTTGCACGTGATCCACAAATTGGCGATTCCAGAGAGGCTCAAAAATAGCGTTGGCGAAACGGAAGACGAGGAGATTCTGAACTGTTTCTTTCCCTAAATAGTGGTCAATGCGATATACCTGTTCTTCTTGACAGACTTTTTGCACCACTTGGTTGAGGGTTTGAGCGGAACTCAAATCTTTACCGAAGGGCTTTTCGATTACTAATCGGTGTTTAATGGGGTCCGACAGCATTCCAGCCCCGCCCAATTGCTTAATGGCGGGGGGGAAGAATTTGGGAGAAACTGCCAGATAAAAGACCCGGTTCCCTCTAGTTCCCCGACGTCCATCTAATTCTTCCAGAAAGGCTTTCAGTTTCTGATAGCTTTCCAGTTCATCCATGTTCCCGGAGCAATAGAATAACCCTTCAGCGAAATCTGACCAAATTTCTTCCTTATCAATACCATCGCTAAATTCTTCAATCCCTTTGCGCATATGGTCTCGAAAGTATTGGTGAGTCCATTCTCGACGAGCTACACCCACGATGGTGATTTCTGGGGGGAGTCTCCGTTCTCGTTTCAAGTGATAGAGTGCGGGAACCAGTTTGCGCTGGGTTAAGTCTCCAGAAGCGCCAAAAATCACCATAATGAGGGGTTCGGGGGTCCGTTCCTGTCGCAGTCCCACTCTGAGGGGATTTTCTAAGAGATTTTTCATGATAATGTTTCACGCAGAGGCGCAGAGGCGCTGAGAGGTTAGAAATATAAGTTTTTGTTTGAGCTATAAGTTTTGTTCTTAACCCGCTAATACAGGAAGTCCACTGAAAGTGGACCCCACACCCCTACAATTAGACTGGTGTTAATTGATTGACTTTATCTTCCAAGGATTTCATCAAAGACTCGAAAGGTTTGATGAATTTATCAATTCCTTCTTCCAGAAGTTCCGCCATGACTTCGTCGATGTCAATCTTGATGTTGGGGTCTTTCAGACTGTCAATTATTTGGTAGGCTGCTTCGATATTGCTTTCAATGCGACTAGCGGGATCGCAATGATCAGCACATGCTTCTATGGTGTTGGGAGGGAGGGTATTAACAGTGTCCGCACCTACTAACTCATCTACGTACATGACATCGCTATATTCAGGATTTTTGGTACTAGTACTAGCCCAGAGTAACCGTTGCACTTTAGCGCCTTTAGCTGCGAGAGCCTTCCAGCGATCGCTCCCAAAAATCTCTTTATATTTCTGGTAGGCTATTTTAGCATTGGCGATGGCTACTTTCCCTTTGATAGCAATCAGTTTTGCTCCTATATCCCCATTAATCCCTGATTTCAGTTTAGCATCAATGCGGTTATCTATATTGGAATCGATGCGGCTGAGGAAGAAACTAGCAACGGAAGAAATGTTACTAATATCTTCTCCCGCTGCGGCTCTTTTTTCCAAACCGCTAATATAAGCCCAAGCGGTATTTACATAGCTTTCGATGGAGAAGAGCAGGGTAACATTCACGTTGATACCATCTGCAATTACCTGTTCTACAGCGGGTAATCCTTCCGGCGTACCGGGAATCTTAATCATCAAATTTTCCCGCCCGATAGCCTTATAATAGCGACGAGCTTCACTGATAGTTGTGGCTGTATCTTTAGCAATAGTAGGGGGTACTTCAATGCTGACGTAACCATCTACACCCTTAGTTTCTTCATAAACTGGCTTGAAAATGTCGCAAGCATTGCCAATATCTTCAAATACTAAAGATTCGTAAATATCGTTCACTGATTTTCCTGCTTTAATACCAGCTTCGATATCTCCATCATAGATTTTATTGCCCGCGATCGCCTTTTGGAAAATAGCTGGATTAGAAGTAATACCGTGAATACCCCGACTGGCAATTAATTCTTTCAGTTCCCCAGACTCAATTAAGTCTCGGCTCAAATTATCCATCCAAATACTTTGACCGTATTTGTTCTCAATCTCTAAAATTGGATTTGCTCCTGTCATTTTTCCCTCCTTTATAGGTGTTAGTTTGTACTTTCTTGTCTTTCTCGTTCCTCAATAAAAGACTGCACCAGTCTCACATTCTCCTTACTCCCGATAATTAAAGGGGTGCGAGCGTGAAGTTTATGGGGAACTGCGTCCAAGAGGTCTTCCTTTCCTGTAGTAGCACTTCCCCCCGCTTGCTCCATTAAAAAAGCAAGAGGAGCGGTTTCGTAGAGGAGACGCAACTTCCCTTCTGGTTTCTTCATGGTTCCCGGGTAGAGGAAAACACCCCCCTGCATGAGAATGCGATGAATATCTCCCACCAAAGCACCACTATAACGAGAAGTATAGCCTTCATGACGATGGACATAGCGGGTAAAATCCCGGATTGCTTCGTCCCACTGCCAGAAATTACCTTCATTGGTGCTGTAAATGGGTCCGTGTTCGGGAATGCGGATATTTTCCTGAGAGAGGATAAACTCTCCCAAACTGGGGTCGAGAATGAAAGAGTGAACCCCTTTCCCTAGGGAATAAACCAACTCCGTGGAAGGTCCGTAAAGGACATAGCCCGCTGCAATTTGCTTCCGTCCGTTTTGGAGTAAGTCTGTCGCTTCCCCGTCCAGGTCATTTCCTTCCTGCTGACGAATAGAGAAAATGGAACCCACATTTAAGTTAATATCCACATTAGAGGAACCATCAATGGGATCATAGAGCAGAGTATAGCGTCCAATAGGACAGTTCTCCGGGATATAGAAAGGTTTTTCCATTTCTTCAGAAGCTAAGCGGCAAACCAAACCGCTTTGCTTGAAAACAGAGATGAAAACATCATTAGCATAGACATCCATCTTTTTGACGCTTTCCCCCTGGACATTCATCTCCCCTGTAAACCCAAGAGTTCCAGCCATTAAGCCAGCCCTGCTGAGACGTCGGGCAATCAGTTTTGCTGCCAGAGCAATGCGATTCATAATCGCACTCAAGTCTTGGGCTTCCGCAGAAAAGCTCTGGAGTTGTTGCAGGGCGTGACGAGATAAGGTGGTGCAATCCCGATCTAGGCTATATTCTGGGATAATGGGTTGCTCGGGATTGGTCATGATTTTTAACCG
>JACONB010000262.1 GCA_014323965.1 Prochloron sp. SP5CPC1
CAATGAGAATACAATCCGGTCGGTCGGGATGGAGCCGGACGTGAATCCCCCCATCAACGTTTAAACTGGTTGTCATGGTGCGGGCGATGGGAATTGCTGTGGATTCTAGGTTCTGGATATTCATCCCCGTGGACATCAACCCCGCAATCAAAGAGCGGCTCACCATGCGGGAGACATTGCGCTGGTCCCGAGAAACCAATACCTGAGAATTGGGTTTTAAAGTTGAGCCATAGGCAGCTCCCAGCTTAACTGCAAACTCCGGGGTAATATCGATATTGGCTAGTCCAGAAACTCCCCGCTGACCGAAGAGATTACGAGCTGCCCTTCCTCCCCAAATCAGGTTGATATTCAAAATTGCTCCTGATTCTATTTTTTTACTGGGCCATATCCTTACTCCTGGACTGATTTGCGCTTCTTCTCCCACTGTACAAAGGGGACCCACCACAGCTCCTTCTAAAATTTGAGCGCGGCGATCTACTCGCGTACCTCTGGCGATGGTGCAGGCGCTGAGATGGACTTCTTCCCCTATTGTCACCCCATTCCAAATAATGGGCCGCTTGAGTTCTGAGGACGCACCAATGGTCACGTTATCGCCGATAGCTGTTCCAGCTGCGATGTGTACTTTGGCACCGATACGACAATTACTCCCAATCAGCACGTGGCTCTCCATTTTAGCCGATGGGTGGATATAAGTATTCTTCCCCACCCAGATATTGTCCGATTTTTCTTTATAATCCCAATCCACTTTCACCTTGGAGTGTAAAGCGTCATAAATGCTCTGGCGATAAGTATCTAGATTACCCACATCGCACCAATAGCCCTCAGCCACATAACCGTACATGGGTTCTCCTTTCTCCAGTAGCAAAGGGAAGAGGTCTTTGGAAAAGTCCTTTTCTTCGTCTTCAGGCAGATATTCCAATACTTCCCGCTCTAGGATATAAGTCCCAGTATTAACTGTATCGGAAAAAATTTCGCTAGTGGAAGGTTTTTCCAGAAAACGGCGAATGCGCTGCTCTTCATCGGTAATAACCACGCCAAATTCTACTGGATTGGGAACCCTGGTTAAGATGAGAGTTGCTTTAGACTGTTTTTGCTTGTGAAACTCAATTGCTGCTCCAATGTCGAAATCCGCAATACTATCGCCGCTAATAACTAAGAAGGTATCTTTTAATAACTCGGCAATGTTTTTCACGCAACCTGCCGTCCCTAGAGGTTCTTCTTCCTCAACAGCGTAGGTGATTTGGATGCCAAAGTCTCTACCATCGTGAAAGTAGTCTCGCATCACGTCAGGAAGGTAGTGAAGTGTGGCAATAACCTCCGTGACACCATGTCTTTTGAGCAGATTAATGATGTGTTCTGCAATCGGTCGGTTCAATACCGGCACCATCGGTTTGGGCAGGTCGCAGGTCAGGGGACGTAGTCTGGTACCGGAACCACCTGCCATCAGCACTGGCATTGGAATTAAAATATAAATTTACATAAATAAATTTCTTGTTAAAGTTATGAGAGATGGTGGACGAATCTGGTTGATTGGCGGAACGAGTGAAAGTGCAGTCATTGCCAGGCTCCTCACAGATGTTGGTATACCTTGTATTGTAACAGTTACAACAAATAATGCAGAGCTACTCTATCCTCAGACCAGGGTATTGGTAGGGAAAATGTCAGGGTACATCATACCTCATTTTTTGCACAAAATGCAAATAAGGGCAATTGTAGATGCAACTCATCCCTATGCAGTGGCTATTTCCCAATTGGCGATCGCCGCTTGTGCCCAACACAACATACCCTATCTGCGCTATGAACGTTCTGCTATGGTGGATTTAGGAGTATCCCCAAAAGCCAAAGTCATTGAACTAGAGAGCTTTGATACTCTCTTACAGGGGGATTACCTCCACAGAAAGAGAGTACTACTGACAATTGGTGTCAAAACTTTACCTGCCTTTAAACCTTGGCAAAACCGCTGTACCCTGTTTGCCCGCGTTCTACCAGAAGTCAACTCTTTACAAGTAGCAATCGAAGCTGGCTTTACTAGCGACAGGCTTTTTGCCCTTCGTCCCCCTATAAGTGCTGCCATGGAAAAAGCTCTCTGGGAACATTGGCAGATTTCCCTAGTAGTAACAAAAGCTAACGGTAGTGCAGGAGGAGAAGATGTTAAGCGTTCCGTAGCAGAAGCATTAGGCATTCCTTTGATTGTGATCGCCAGACCTCAAGTTGCCTATCCCCGCCAAACCAGCGATTTTGCCGCAGTGCTAAGATTTTGTCGTCAACATATCCTAGAATGAAGGCGAAAAATTGATAATGCCAAATCCAAATGTCAGAACCAATTACACCAGCTATTAGCGATCGCATTTGCAAGCACATGAATGAAGACCACGGGGACGCTTTAGTTTTCTACGCTAAAGCTTTTGGTAATGTGATTGCCACTGAGAAAGCGGAAATGGTCTCTATTGATCCTCAAGGTATGAATTTGACAGCGAGAATTCAAGGGGAAACTGTTCCAGTAAGGATTGAATTCGACCATTCCCTAAAAGATGCAGAAGATGCTCACCACACTTTAATCGATATGCTCAAAGCTGCAAAATCCATGAACAATTAACCTACCTTATCATCGCGCCTTTTTTTGCAGCAGGCCAACAATGTTAGCTTTCTCCAGTATTCCCACTAAAATACCATTTTCCCTGACTACCGTTAACTCTTTAATATTCTGCTGTTCCAGCAGCTTAACTACCTCTAACAGAGAGCGATCGGATTGAATGGTAGCAGTTGTAACAGGGGTTACCAACTCTTTTATTATAGTATGAGTCCACTGGGAAGTGGGAATGGTTTTCAGGTCATTCACTGTAATTGCTCCCAGAAGTTTCCCTTCTTCATCCGTAACTAAAAACTCGCTCCACTTATCCTGACCGATAACATATTCATTAGCAAATTCTCGCAGGTTCAAATCCCCTGTTACAATAGGACCATCGGGAGCTACCGCGTCAACAGCGGTCAAACTTGATAGTGTTTTGTTGAGTTTAGCATACTGGGCATAATTCCGAGCATTCTGCAATAAAAACCAACCAATTAATAAAGTCCAGAAGTTACCCACAGGAAGGATATCCAAAGTACCTAATCCACCTGCAATGACTGCTAACCAACCAAAGAATTGACCGAACCGACTGGCAAACAGAACTCCTTGATAGGGATTGCCAGTAAATTGCCAAACTGCTGCTTTGAGGATATTACCGCCATCTAGGGGCAAACCGGGAATTAAGTTAAATAATCCCAGCATTAAGTTAATTGCCCCCAGTAAAGAAAGAATCGCTGCCAGCGGTGCGGGAAGGCTAATATATACACCGAACAAGGTAAATAAAGCAAATAAAAGCAGGCTAACTATGGGACCGGCGATGGCGATTAAAAAAGACTGCAAAGGTGTATCCGATTCTTTCTCCAAATTAGCCAAGCCGCCGAAGATAAATAAGGTAATAGATTTGACTTCAATTCCCTGGGCAATGGCAACCAAACTATGACCCAATTCATGAGCCAAAACGGAAGCAAATAACAACAGTGCGGCAATTAATCCCAAAAGCCAAGGGGTAATTCCTACCAGTTGAGGGAATCTTGTTAGTTCTCCTCCATAGGTTAAAGTCATTAATCCCAGGACTAAAAACCAGGAAGGATTCACGTAAAATGGTATACCGAATAAATTGCCCACCCGAATATTGCCCTTCATAGGATAATCTCCTTATTATTAGCTTTGTTAATAGTTGCTAGCCTTCAAGATTCAAATTTCAGCTCCTTTTCTCTCATTGTAACAAGATATAACGAATTTCTCAGGCTGAATATTGGCGTAAAACCCGTCCAGGGAAGTTCGGTCAAAATCTGGCAAATATCCTGGAGAGATAGCTTCACTCTCTTGAGAGGCGCAGGCTTTGGACTAAAAGGAAGATGGAGATCAGGCAGATTAAACTAGCCCAGAACCAATGAGGGAGAAATAACTGTTGGGCGATTTGACCCGTGTCGGAGGGGATCCTTTGACCGTTGATGACAACTCTATGAGTAAACAGGTAGCCAACCTGATGGTAGGTACTCACACAAGCTTGCACACCCAGGAATTGAATTGTCGGGACATGGAAGGAGCGGGGTGCTCTGAGGGCAATTCCCAGAATAGCTAGACCCCAAAGAGGAATGACAAGTGCTCCGAAGGCAGATCTGACCCAAATAAGTGCAGAAACAACCAAGAGAGCGCCGAGGAAGAGTAAAATATATTTAGCTGTTTTCCTGTTGCGACCCGCGAGAATGAAGAGGGAACCGGCGATGGCTGGTCCCAGGGGTCCCCCAGCAGCCACTAAAGCACGCCCGACTCTGCCTAAAAATAAGCTACCGCTGTGGGTGGCTAAACCGGAACCATTGGCAAAGATTTCCAGCTTTTGGAAATTTCCCCCTAGGAAGAGAGCGGTCAAACCGTGACCCATTTCGTGAAACCAAGTTGCTAAAATGGAGAAGGGATATAGGAGATAGTTGCCCCAAGGTATTTGCCAAAGAATTATGGTAGCAATGGCACTAACTATTAACCAGTTGATTTGTATGTTATGGCGCAACCCTTGCTGATTCTCGGCACCGCTGTTGAGTTCTAATTCTGTTTCCGGATCATATCTACTCATTTTCTAACACTTAATAGAGTTCATTTCCAACATATCTAATCCCAATTATATACTACGGTGCTATTCTCCAAATAGTTTTACAGAATTTCTCCCCCCCCTCTGTATCTCCCCATCACCCCATCACCCCATCACTCTCGGAGTGTAATCTTTCAGTGATGATTCTAGTTAGACAGCCTTGGACATAAACGTTGCGCTCAAACCGGTTTTTTGCATTTTCCTATAGTCACCGACTTTTTGCAAAATTGCTTGGGGGTTTCCCCTACATCTCCCTCCAAGGCTGTCAATTCTCTTTTTGATGCGTTTACCCTACTCCAAACTTTAGCCACAGATTATAAATTTTCAAGTTAATTGCTGTTTTGCAGATCACTCAACGTAGTAGAATAGGTATTATTCAATGATTGCTTAATTTACAATCCAGGTTGATTCAATAGCGGAGTCTCATTTTTATTCTCATTCTCGGCTACTAATAGATACTGGATTCAATGGGGAATTAATTTGATAAAACTTACCAATCCAATTCACTTTCGCAATTTACGGGGCGATATCTTCGGCGGTATCACGGCTGCGGTTATCGCTTTACCAATGGCTTTAACCTTCGGGGTTGCTTCTGGCGCTGGAGCTTCTACGGGTCTTTGGGGAGCAATTATAATCGGCTTTTTTGCCGCTTTGTTTGGAGGCACTCCAACCCTAATTTCCGAACCAACAGGTCCAATGACTGTGGTCATGACCGCAGTCATTACTAGTCTGACGGCTGCCAATCCGGAGAATGGTTTAGCAATGGCATTTACCGTAGTCATGCTGGCTGGGGTTTTCCAAATTATTTTTGGGGTTTTGAAACTTGGTAAATACGTTACCCTGATGCCCTATACAGTTGTATCTGGCTTTATGTCTGGTATTGGCGTAATTCTGATTATCCTCCAGACTGCACCATTTTTAGGCCAAGCGCCTCCAGGAGGCGGGATAATTGGTACAGTGCAAAATCTGCCCCAATTGATAGCCAATATTAATCCCCTGGAAACTCTATTAGCTGGTTTAACTGTTGCTATTCTCTTTTTATGTCCTCGCAAGTTAAAGAAATTGTTGCCTCCACAGCTACTGGCATTAATTGTGGGGACTTTGATTGCCACATTCTTCTTGGGTAATGAGCAGATCAGGACTATTGGGGAAATTTCAGTTGGTTTACCGAGCTTACAAGTACCTACTTTTAGTGCCACTCAACTGCAAGTAATGTTAGCTGATGGTTTAGTGTTAGGAATGTTGGGCTGTATTGATGCTTTGCTCACTTCATTGGTAGCAGATAGTTTAACTCGTACTGAACACAACTCTGACAAAGAATTGATCGGTCAAGGTATCGGTAATTTAGTTTCGGGTTTATTTGGCGGTATTGCTGGTGCTGGGGCAACTATGGGTACAGTGGTTAATATCCAAGCTGGGGGCAGGACTGCTCTATCTGGTTTGACTCGTGCCTTGGTTTTGCTAGTGGTAGTTTTAGGGTTCAGTCAGTACCTAACGGTTATTCCTAGCGCAGTTTTAGCTGGTATTGCTTTTAAAGTAGGTATCAATATTGTTGACTGGGGTTTCCTCAAACGCGCTCACAAAATTTCCATCAAAGCAGCCCTAATTATGTACGGGGTGATCGCACTCACTGTTTTTGTTGACTTAATTGTGGCGGTAGGAGTTGGGGTTTTTGTCGCTAACATTCTGACTATCGAACGTCTCTCTAGCCATCGTGCCGAAAAAGTTAAAGCCATTACTTATGACGATGAAGAAATCGAGCTCAACCAAGAGGAGAAACAGTTATTAGAAATAGCTAACGGTCGCGTACTTCTTTTCTATCTAAGCGGTCCGATGATTTTCGGGGTAGCGAAAGCAATATCGCGCGAACACAATTTAATCAATGATTATCAGGCTTTGGTTTTAGATTTAACTGAAGTTCCCATCTTGGGTGTGACTTCTTCCTTGGCTTTAGAAAATGCCATAGAAGAAGCAGTGGAAAAAGGCCGTCAGGTATTCCTGGTTGGTTTACAAGGTCAAACCGAAAAACGGCTAAGAAAGATGGGTGTAATGGAAAAAGTTCCCTCTCAAAATATCATCAGCGATCGCACTACTGCTCTCAGACAAGCAGTAAATTACGTTGAGGAACATTTTGATTTCAGTTCAATCATCCTTTAATTCAGTTAAAAATAACCATGATCCATTTAGAATCAATATTTCATAGCGGATTAGCTCCCAATTGTGTATTTTCTGATTCATTGTTAGCAACCGCACCTAATTCTGAAACCGCGCCGATGGTTTTAGCCGGAGTTTTGCTAAGTCTAGTCTTTATCTATCTGGCTAGCAAACTAGGAGGAGAACTTTCTAAATTAGTGGATTTACCTCCCGTATTAGGTGAATTAGTTGCTGGTGTAGTAGTTGGGGTTTCGGCATTGCATTTATTAGTTTTTCCTGAAACAGGCGCAGTTGCTAGTGATTCAGCGGTGATAACTATTTTGCAACAGATTGCTGGTTTAAATGCTGAAAATATTGGGGAAGTTTTTGCTGCTCAAAGCGAGGTTATCTCTGTCTTAGCTGAAATAGGGGTAATCATACTCTTATTTGAAATCGGTTTAGAATCGGATTTAAGAGAATTACAAAAAGTGGGCACCAGAGCCGCTGTCGTAGCCGTCGTGGGTGTTGTCGCTCCTTTTGTCGCCGGTACGGTAGGACTGATATTAATCTTTGGGATGTCAACTATTCCTGCGGTATTTGCCGGGGCTGCCTTGACTGCTACCAGTATTGGGATTACCTCAAAGGTGCTTTGACACTCCCCCAGTTCCGCTACGCTAAAACCGGGGGATTCTTAGTTCAACGACCGGATTTAACTACGCAGGATTGCTCCAACGTAGCCTTGAACCCTGCTCTCCCCAAGCGTATAAGTTTCGGCG
>JACONB010000263.1 GCA_014323965.1 Prochloron sp. SP5CPC1
TGCGCTGGGATACGAACTCGTTGCAATTAGCGACCAAAAGGAAGGAGCCTGCGAGGGTTTTTGGGCGTTTGCGAGGGATGAAAGACTTGTTTTAATCAAAAGATTGTTATGCTTAAGGCATGCTGTAGCATATAATTTAGTTTCGTATTTATGCAGTTTCCAGCCAATCAAAGATCCGGTTTAGTTCCTCCAGAGTTACCAAACCGTACTGCCAGAGAATCATTGGCAGGGGACCGTGATTTTGCTTTAGTGAGCGTTCGGCGATCGCAATTGAATCCTGAGAGAGAGATAATTCTTCTTGCAGAAAGCGAATTAAGCGACAATAACTGACGGGTGGCATAATCTACATGCACCTCCTTGATTTTCTTATCGATTAACTAATTATTGTCTCAGTTAAATTCCCAAGTGTTTGTGTTTTAGATCTCAATCTAGCAGTGATTTCCATCTTGAGTAGATCTACCTCACACCAAAAACAGGAATTGAATCGCGCCTACCGAGTAGGCGCAAAGGGACGCAATTAAGTTAAACAGTGGGAATTCAACTGCTGGTTTCATTATCCGTGTTCATCTGCGTTCATCTGCGGATTGACAATCAGTTTTTTTACTTAAAATTAGATTCTATTTTTGATGGATCATTATTCTGCCATAGATAAAGGGGGAATTGGGTTAAGATTTATGAGGACCGTAAAACGTAACCCACCCTCCTTGACTGGACCGGAAAATCAGAGCAATGAACCAAACATTGGCGATAATTTTTTCTCTGGTCAATACTTGCTACGGAAGTTCCACGGAGGTGGGTTTAGCGATGTGGGGGAGTCCCCAGCCCAATTTTTCCCGCAGAATACGGAAGAATTCTGGCTGTTGCAAGCGGATAAAACGAGCAGGATAGGGAGATCGCTCTATATGTACTCGATCTTCACAGCAAACGTAACACCCCCCATTGCCATCTACTACCATTACCATTCTGTTAGCAGTAGCGGGAATGACTTGGACATGGAAGGTATCGGAAAACACTAAAGCCCTAGAAGCGAGAGAATGAGGACAAATGGGGGTTAATTGCAACACCGGAATATCTGGTGTCAATACGGGACCACCTGCACTGAGTCCGTAAGCGGTGGAACCTGTGGGGGTGGAGACAATTACCCCGTCAGCAGCAATATCCACTGGTGCGTGGCTGCCGATTTTAATTTCAAAATGGCACATACTGGTTAAAGGTTCCCTATGGATGACCATTTCATTCAGGCAAAGTGCTTCCCAAAGCAGAGTCTGGTCTCGAAACACCTGCACTGTCAGCATAGATCGCTCTTCAATTTCATATTCTCCCTTTAACAGCTTCTCCACTGCTTGGGGCAGTTGATTGACGTAGGTTTCCGTCAGAAACCCCATGTGTCCAGTATTTACGGTTAGCAGGGGAATACCGCAGGGGGCTAGTTGACGGCAAGCTGACAAAACTGTGCCATCTCCTCCCAGGACTATGGCAAAGGCTACATTTTCGTCAAAATCCCTCGGAATTAACTGTTCTATGGAGGTATGGCAAACGGGACTACCCGGGGTAGAGTATCCGAGAATACCCCCGAAACTTGTCGTTATGCAAACTTCCCATCCTCTATTAGCTAACTGCTCTCGCAGTTTCGATGCCATTTTACATGCTACTGGTTTGATATCGTTGTAGATAATGCCTGCTTTTGGCACAACTAATTATCCCTTAAATTTGGTCATTTCTATCACCCATGATCCATCGCCCATAGCCTAGACTTAAAATTGAGATTTTTTCATGAGTTTTTTTCTTTTTTGTGTTTTTGCTTTTTCGTAATCAATTTCCCGAAGTTTTTGTAATATGCGACTAAAGTATTCTTTGAGGTAGGCTTCTAATGTAGTAGTGTCTTTGGGATCCAGTCCGAAAACCTGATAAACCTCTTCCATGGGAGCATTAAGAGATTCTCCCCTTGCCAAAACTTCAGCAAAGGCTAAACGATCCGCTGTATTCTGACCCCATTGAAAGAAACGGGCGATCCGACCCAGAAAACGGAGTAAACCTAGGGGAAGTCTGGATATTTTAGCATCCATACCGGATAATTCTTCGCACAAGCTAATAATTTCCGACCCACTCCAAGCACGAGTACCTACTATGGGGAAAGTTCGTTTCTCGGTTTCTGGCACAGATAAGGCCCTCACGGCAAATTTAGCAATATCTTGGGTATTCATATAGGCGATCGCTCCACTCTCCCCGGTCACCCATACTGCTTGCTTATCTAAAATTGGTATGGCATACTGACCGATCAACCCTTGCATAAAGCCCACTAATTGTAGAGTTGTATATTTTAAGCCTGCTTCTGCTAAGAATAGTTCAGTACAATATTTGATGTCCATTAATGGGACTTCTCTCTGTTGGGAGGCATTGAGAATGGAACAAAAAATATACCGTTGGATCCCTGCTGCTTTTACTGCTTGGATAAGATTGACTTTCCCAAACCAGTCTACCTGTTTAATTGTTAAGGAATCTGTAATTCTTGCTGTTGCTGTATCAATTATTGCATCAATATTTTTCAATGCTGATGGTAAGGTAGTAGGGTCGCAAAGGTCTCCTTTCACTAATTCTGCGCCCCATTCTTTTAAAAAAGCTGCTTTTGCAGGGTTGCGCACCAAACAGCGAACTTTATACCCTTCATCAAGTCCGCGACGAGCCACTTGTCTGCCCAAGGTGCCCGTGGCACCCACAATCAATAAATCCATTTATTAATTTGGTAACGTTTTTTTAAGTTTCTATAAGATTTTAGCAGAAAGGTACTTGTTGAGAATGGTACATTGAGCGTGATGCCGTAGAAGATGATCGCAGAGTACCAGAGCAACCATTGCTTCTACCATGGGTACTGCTCTTGGCAGAACGCAAGGGTCGTGGCGCCCTTTGGCTGCGAGGATAGTCTCCACACCGCTTCTGGTGACTGTTCGCTGTTCTTTACCTATGGTGGCAGTAGGTTTGAAGGCTACTCGTAAAATAATGTTTTCTCCGTTGGCTATACCTCCCTGAATGCCACCAGAACGATTGGTAGTGGTGCGAATTTCTCCTTTTTCGTCTCGGTAAAATTCGTCGTTATGCTCTTTGCCTGTTAGGAGGGTGCCCCCAAAACCGGAACCAATTTCAAAGCCTTTACTGGCTGGGAGGGACATGACTCCTTTGGCTAGATCTGCTTCTAGTTTGTCGAAGACTGGTTCCCCTAAACCTTTGGGTACGTTGCGAGCAACGCACTGGACTACCCCACCGATAGAATCTTGGTTCCGTCGGGTTTGGTCGATTAGTTGAATCATTTGTTCGGCACATTCCCCGTCGGGACAGCGGACGATGTTACTTTCTACTTCTGCTAGGGTGACCTTGTTGGGGTCTATTTGGGCTTGGAGGTCTTTTATCTGCTGGACGTAGCCGATAACTTCTACTTGGGCTACTTGTTGGAGGATTTTTTTGGCGATGGCTCCTGCTGCTACTCTCCCTATGGTTTCTCGGGCTGATGCTCTTCCCCCTCCCTGCCAGTTGCGAAACCCGTATTTTGCGTCGTAGGTGGCGTCTGCGTGGGAGGGGCG
>JACONB010000264.1:0-3560 GCA_014323965.1 Prochloron sp. SP5CPC1
AAGTGTGTGGCGAGTAGCTCAATGGTAGAGCAAGTTTTCCTTGTTCATTCCTTGCCTTATGGGCCGAAGAATGAGGATTATCGTTTTGGATACGACCATTCGGGGGTTCGATTCCCTCCTCGCCACCCCCATTTTTTGCCTGAAAAGGCCGTAGAATTAAAAGACAATGAATTATCAGTTCTTCACTCAAAAAAAGACAGGAACGCCCCAAAGTCAACCCATACCGGGACGGGAAAAGGAGATGATCCAAGGGCGCTCCGGGGGCTTCATGTTCAACGCTGGTATTTGGCAAATGCTGCGACGCTGCTTGCTTATTGGCACAGCTCAAAGCACTTACTATGCAGGAAAGCAAGAATTAACAGAAGATTTTGTCCAAGTTATCAAAGAGGCGATCGCTACTAACCCCAACAAAGTAGCCGAAGAAATAGTCTACGCTAGTGACGGTAGGGCTATCAACAACAGCGCCCCCCTATTTGCTTTGGTACTTTTATCTATGGGAGCAACACCAGAAGCAAAAAAGGCATTCCAGGAAATCTTTCCCCAAGTAGTTCGCACTGGGAGTCATTTCTATGAATGGTTAAGCTACACCAAAGCTATGAGAGGGTTTGGTAAGGTAGTGCGAGAAGTGGGTAAGCGATGGTTATCTCGGGAAAACGTCAAAAGCTTAACCTATCAGTTGCTCAAATACCAACAGCGTTACGGCTTTTCTCATCGAGACGCAAAGCGTCTATTTCACGTCCAACCGCCTACAGAAGAGCATAACGCATTGTTTCGCTGGGTAGTCAAAGGTTGGGATGAAATGCCAACAGAAATTCCCACAGAAGCACTAGCTCAAATTTGGTGGTATGAGTGGTTGAAACGGAACCCTAACAAAACCCATGAGGCCATCGCCCAAGGTAACCTCACCCACGAAATGGTTGCACCCGTAGGGAAAATGGATAAGCAAGCATGGCAATTATTATTTGATAAAATGCCTATTGGTGCAATGCTACGGAACTTAGGTTCTCTCACGGAACTAGAAGTACTCCGGGTTGACACACCAGCTAATTTAGATAGGGTGGAAGGGGTACTCAACAGTTCTACCTATCTACGTAAAGGGCGAATTCACCCGATTGACGCCCTTAAAGCCTTGAAAACCTATCAATCAGGAGGGAGAATTGGGAGGAGCAAGAAAACCTGGAACCCAGTAGGGCGCATTGTGGATATCTTAGAAAAGGCGGTGGAACTATCTTTTGATGTGGTGGAACCCACAGAGAAGGTATTCATGCACGCAGTGGATATATCCGGTTCCATGTCTTATGGGGTAGTGTCCTCAGTAGGAATGAGTTGCTGCGAGATTGCTACTACTATGGCATTAGTTACAGCTAAGGCGGAGAAAAACTACGCTATTAGAGGATTTTCCACGAAGTTCCGCGATTTGGGTATCTCTAAAAAAGATAGCTTTAGGAGTGCGATCCGGAACGGATCCGCTACGCGGTGCGCCAAAGCAAGCAATCAAAACTTTGGGGGTACTGACGCCTCTGTGGCTTATGATTGGATGATAAAAAATAAGTTCAAAGCTGATATAATCTGTTTTTGGACAGATAGCGAAAGTTGGGCTGGTAATAGTCATCCTGCTCAAGCATTGGCTAAATATCGTCAGAAGGTGAATGAGAATATCAGGGCAGTATATGTCACTCTTGCTCCCTATGGTATTACCTTAGTAGATCCAAAAGACCCCTTGTCATGGGATTTGGGTGGATTTGATCCAGGAATACCTCGCTTAATTCAAATGCTGGCTCAAGGAGAAGTTTAAAACAAATGTAGGGGCGCACAACCTGCGCCCCCTGGTGCATCCCCATAACCGTAATGTTCAAAGTTTGGAGTAGTCATGATTTTGATTCAATGCTGTCACGATTAAGATTTTCTTTTAAAAGAACAGAATTTTAGCAAGACCACCCACAAAACCGATGACTATAGCTGTCATGGTAGCTTTACCTACAAACTCTGCATTTTCCAGTCGTTTTTCCCAAACATTAGACTTGGTATCAAGTGTTTGTTTGATTTCTTTCATCCCATTGTCAGTTTTTTCTTCAATACGCTTCAACTCCACATCGACGCGCTTAAACTCTCCTTCTACCTTCGCAAAACCCACCTGTACCTCCTTGTCTAAATTTTGGACTCTCTTGTCTAAATCTTGAATTCCTTTGTTTAGGTTGTTAAATCCTTCCTTGACTTCTGATTTGAGTTCTAAAACTAATGTTTTCAATTCGTCGTCCATGATGTCCCCCTCTTGGTTGTTGTACTATTTTAGTGTAACCAAATTCTATCTGATTGTCAACCCTACAGACTCTTGGTGGGCATTGCCCACCCTACCCATTAGATTTTTTTTAACACGGTAATGGCATTTCTGCGCCAGCCATCTTCCCTGTCATAGATAGCCAAAAATGCCTCTAAATGCTGTTTTGCCATGTCTGAATCTCCGAGAATGTAATATGACATTCCTGCATGATACAAAGCCATATAATTCCAGGATTGATATTTAACCACTAACCTCATAATGGGACCGGCGGAGGCATCATCCCCTGCATCTGCCACGGGATGACCGATCTGGAAAACTATCCCAGCAGCTTTTTCTTTCTCACTCTCTGGTAATTGTTGAATCAATAGATCTGCTTGGTCAATTTTTCCCGCTAAAGCATAACAAGCCGCCCCGTAACCAACTCCTTCCGTAGTATTTGGTGGACTATTAGACCTCATAGCGGTTAGTACTTCTACAGAATTACAGCGAGACTTGATTTGCTCATACCATCGTCGTGCGTCTGTAGAATTTGAACCAACGGGAGTGGTGGAAGTTGTCGTGACAGGTTCTTTAACAGGGGATGGAGTCCCAAAGTTACTGGCTATGTTCACTATTATTCCCATCCAAGCTAAAGTCACGCCGCCAATAGCCAAAAACTTCAACACCGAAGTAGTATGGGTGAGGATACTAATGAGAGTAGCACCCAAACTGTAGAGATCCGATGCTTGTGTGAGGGGACAGTTAAAGACTTCTTCCGGAGCCATGAAGCCAGGGGTTCCTGCTGCTATACTACTGACGGCAAACTTTTTATCTCTGATTCTTGCCAATCCAAAATCAATTAAATAAGCGTTATTATCTCGATCTACTAAGATATTTTCTGGTTTGATATCTCGATGGATAATAGGAGGCAACATGCTTTGCAAATATACCAGTATTTTCAAAACCGAGCTAGCAATTTTTTTGGTAGCATCGGGAAAAAAATGGCGGTTGGCAGCTAGGGACGGTGCATTTTTATATTCCTGCACCATGCAAAAGCCATCGGGGGTTTCAAAAGAATCGAGATATTTAGGAATGCGAGGATGATTCAGTTGTTGGAGAATTGAAATTTCCCGCTCGTACACTTTAAATCCTTGCCAAGTAGCATCTCCTTGCACGAAGCGAAACTGTTTGAGGACAACTAAATCACTTAAGTTCAGTTGTTTCCCTAAGTAGCTAATCCTTCCTCCCTCTCGGTTCCGTCCCAGTTCTCGGATAACTTGATAGTTGTGCTTAGAAAAGT
>JACONB010000264.1:3664-4397 GCA_014323965.1 Prochloron sp. SP5CPC1
AGAGGATTTGCAATAACCAGACCAAAATAGCCGCTTTGTTGGGGAAAGTGCCTCAATCAAAAGAATAAGGGGCGCGCGCTTTAATTAGACTCGGTGTCTCTGTGGTTAGATATAGCCCAACGCGGCTGATTACCCGAACATGATATAATTCATTACAAATGAAAAACAATATTAATTTCACCCTTTCAAAGCCAAAGGAAATTTTTAATGACCAAGATTGTCCCTGAAAATTTGCGCTCCCATTTCTTTAAGCTTGCGATTATCAATATTCTATCCAACATCACTGTTCCCATCGCCGGATTGGTAGACACTGCTTTTTTGGGTCATCTCAAGGATATTAGTAATCTTGTTGGCGTTGCTCTTGCTAGTATAATTTTGACTTTCATTTACGGAACTTGTGCGTTTCTGCGATTGGGAACCACTGGACCCACAGCACAGTCTGAGGGAAGCGGCGACCAAGGGGAAGTTCTGCTGATTTTATTGCGGAGTTCGTTGATTGCCCTAATCTTTGCTTTTCTGCTGCTCTTACTCCAATCTCCATTACAGGATTTAGGCTTTGCTTTACTCAACACTACGGATACAGTGAAAATGGCTGGGAGAGATTACTTTTCAGCCAGAATTTTAGGCGCACCAGCCGTGTTGCTAAACTTTAGCTTAATCGGATGGTTATTAGGGCGAGGAAAAAGCATTGAGGTTTTAATTCTTTTTTCAATTAATTGTGTCAGTAATATTG
>JACONB010000265.1 GCA_014323965.1 Prochloron sp. SP5CPC1
AAGCAGCGGCAGAAATTGAATCTCCCGCCACAACCGACTGATAGTACTCTTGTAATTGATTAGTAGCAGCAGCCCAACTCCAGCGTTCAGCCTCAGTACGGGCATTTTGTCGCTGCATTTCCCGTTCCTCTTTCCCTGCCAGCAGCCTTTGAGTGGCAGTAATAAGAGATTGAGGTTTAAGAAGATCGAACAAATATCCATTCTCACCATCGGTGACGATATCCATAATGCCTCCAGAAGCAGCAGCAACTACTGGACAGCCTGCTGCCATTGCTTCTAGTAGCACTAAGCCAAGAGTCTCGGTGCGGGAGGGAAAGATAAAAGCGTCCGCTGAAGCATAAGCCACAGCTAATTCCAAACCGTGAAGGTACCCGACAAAATGAGTGGGAGTTCCGGCAAAGTGAAGCTCTAAATCTTCTCTTGCGGGTCCATCTCCCACTATAGCTAGACGGGCTTCTGGAATCGCCTCTAAAACGGGTTTAATTTCTTCAATTTGCTTTTCTGGCGATACCCTGCCTACATAGATAAAGAGGGGACTTTCTGGGTGTCCCTGGGAGAGACGCCATCGCATTTGAGCTGAGGTAAGATGGGGTTGAAACATCTCTGTATCTACTCCCCGCTGCCACAAGGCAACTCTTTCAATACCCTGCTCTCTCAATTCTTTGACCATTGCTGTGGAGGTACAAAGATTGAGGTTGGCTTGATTATGAGCTGCTCTTAGTATGCTCCACAAAAAACCTTCTAAGGCTCCCAGTCCGTAGTGTTGCAGGTATTGGGGCAAATGGGTGTGATAGGAGGCTACTAGGGGCAGATCCATTGTTTTGGCATAGTAGATCCCCCCTAGACCTAAAACAGCAGGATTGACTGTATGAATCAAATCCGGCTGAAATTCTTCCAAAACTTTCCCTATTGTCGGTCTGGGCAAGGCCAGTTTTAATTCAGGATATAAAGGTAAGGGAACTCCTGAAACTCCGTATATTTGTACTCCCTTGTATTCCTTTATTTCCCCATCAGGGCAGATAACCAGTACTTGGTTTCCCCTACGCTGTAAGTGTTCCACCGTATGACGCAGGCGGGTTACAATCCCATCTACTTTAGGTAAAAAGGTTTCTGTAAATAAAGCTATGCGCATGAGAAATTGGTCATTCCAAACTAAGCTTATTCTGACAAATACTTTTATTAGTATAACTAAAGTATCTGGAAAATTTGTTTTATTGTTTATTCCACTTAACCTTCGGAAGAATTTGTTTGTGGTCTACTCGATCTTTGTATAAAGTGGCAAAGTTGAGGAGAGAATCCAGCAGGGAGTCGGAAAGGTAGTGGGGTTTAAGACCTAAATCGATTAACTTAGTATTTTTAGCCTTGAAGTAATGTTCCTCTAACTCAACTCGAGGATTATCCAGATGGTTAATTTCTACATTCCATCCCATGGCTACTCCAGCTTTTTTCACCATCAGGGCTAAGTCCCCAATGCTGAATTGTTCAGTGAATTGGTTGAAGACGCGAAATTCTCCTGGGTTCGCGGGTTTAGCGATGGCTAATTCCACGCAGCGCACTGTATCCCGAATATCTAAGAAACCTCTGGTTTGGCCCCCTTTACCGTAAACTGTCAGGGGGTGGGCGATGGCTGCTTGAATACAGAAGCGGTTTAAAGCGGTCCCGAATACCCCATCATAGTCTAGACGGTTGATTAACACCTCGTCGAGAGCGGTCTCTTCGGTCTTGACACCATATACCACTCCTTGATTGAGATCCGTGGCACGTAGTCCCCAAATCTTACAAGCAAAATGAATGTTGTGGCTATCGTGGACTTTACTTAAATGATAATAACTTCCTGGTTGCTTGGGATAGGGTAAAGTATCCTGTCGCCCATTGTGTTCGATAGTGATATAGCCTTCCTCAATATCGATGTTGGGGGTGCCGTATTCTCCCATGGTTCCCAGCTTCACTAAGTGGCAGTCGGGGAAGTCTTCTTTTATGGCATAGAGGACATTGAGGGTTCCTACTACATTATTCACCTGAGTGAAAACTGCGTGTTCCCGGTCGATCATGGAGTAGGGAGCAGAACGCTGTTCCCCAAAGTGGACAATTGCTTCTGGTTCAAACTGGTGCAGCGCCTTGGTGAGAAAATCGTAATTGGTAATGTCCCCCAAGAATAGGTCTATTGATTTCCCTGTCAGTTCGTACCAGCGATCGAGCCGCCGCTGAATTGGTGCAATTGGTGTTAGGGTTTCTACTTGTAGTTTGGCATCCCAATGGCGTCGTGCCAAGCTATCCAGAATGCCAACTTGATAACCTTTGTTTGCTAAATAAAGTGCGGTTGCCCAACCACAATAGCCATCACCGCCAATAATCAGGACTTTCATATTAATTTCTTTGCCTATCTGAAGGTTAATTTATCAGGTTTTGGTTCGCTTATCACCAAATATATCAAAATGGGCGAGTCGTTAGAGGCTAAAGCCGCCTAGTAAAATTAAAGCATATAAACCTCTGCTTGGTATTAGTAGCCCCTGGGTAATCTAAGCACTGAAAGGAGCTGAAAACCAGATAACCTCGTGAGAGGTACTGTACCTTGACAACTAAATCTAGATTGCTGGTGAGAGGAGAACCTCAAGTCCAGCCCCCGCCATTAATCAATGCCGGGGGGAAATCAGAATCTCTATCTGGTCACATCGTAGTTGTGAAATCAAGCAACTCTTACCGAATTGCTACCGGACGATGAAGCTGATGACAGGGCGCAATCATGAACGTACTACTGGCGCTAATGAGGAGAGTATAAGGGACGCCTTGGGCGGCACCTTCGGTGTAATAGAAGTCAGTAATGGCAGTAAGTGAACCACCGTAAAAAGTGTCTTAATTATAGGTGGGGTCGAAAGACTCAGCACGCAGTGACAAATAGGAAGAAATACCCGCTCGGTTTTACTTCCGATACGAGCTTCCCTGGGGGGTGACCCGCAGGCAAATTGGTGGAACCTAAATACTCAATCAATTCTAGATTTGGAACGACAAAAAACGTCGGTAACCACCTTGGGATGGTATCCAAGGAGGGAGATTAGCAACCTCTAACGGGAACGACGGATAGGACGCGGGAACGAAACGCAAGTTGGTACAACAACGGAAACGATTGCCCGCAGCAAACGAGACTGGACCTAGGTCAGGATACAGTGCGGCTCGTTCCCTGTGAAAGTCGTGGCGTAAGCCTAATATAAGCAGGGGCTTGGTTTCAGGCTAAAAGTTCACTGATAATCTAAGCCTGGAAATTGGCTGAAAACGTGAGAAATCCGATCTGAACTAAGTGACCCGCAAGGGAAACAAAGAGAGAAATTTGAACCACAGATGAACGCTGATGAACGCGGATGGATACAGATATCCTCCCCATCTGCGTTAATCTGCGTTAATCTGCGGTTACGAAATTAGGTGGTCCGCAAGGATTACCGAAACTCTAAGGTAGTGATAACCCAGCCTGCTACTGAATGAACTATGAGAGAGAGCAACTGGTCAGTAATCAGTGTGGCAAGTCTCTCCCGTGAAGGAATCACGTGAAT
>JACONB010000266.1 GCA_014323965.1 Prochloron sp. SP5CPC1
GCCAAGATAAATATTGCTAATAAAAACCATTGTATCATATTGTAGCTAATTCAGCAGCAATTTTTTCCCAAGCTTCTACAGGATCTGTAGCCTGAGTAATGGGACGACCAATGACTAAATAATCTGCCCCTGCTCCTATTGCCTGGGCAGGGGTCATAACTCGCCTTTGGTCCCCGGTTACTGACCATTTGGGACGTACTCCGGGACAAATTAAGAGGAAATCATGACCGCAAATTTGCCGCAATTGCTCTACTTCTTGGGGGGAACAAACTACCCCATCTAAACCTGATTCTTGAGCTAAAAGTGCCATTTGTAAAACGTATTCTGGCAATTCTAAGGGGATTTTTAAGTCAAAAGCTAAGTCTCTGGAGTTTAAACTGGTTAGGAGGGTAATTCCCAATAATTTAGGATGATTTGCTGCATGTTGAACTACTTCCACTGCTGCTTTGAGGGCATTTTTACCCCCAGTGCAGTGGATAGTTAGGAAATCAACTTCATGAGCTAAAGCACTCCTACATGCACCTGCTATAGTGTTAGGAATGTCATGAAATTTTAAATCGAGGAAGATGCGCTTTTGTCGTTCTTTAAGAAGTGTAAGAATGTCAGTTCCAGCACTTACAAATAACTCCAAACCCACTTTCCACCAAAGTACTTGGGGCAGTTTATTTATGAGGGCGATCGCCTCTGACTTTGTGGGTACGTCTAAAGGAACGATAATGTGTTCAGCAATATTCATGTTACCAGTCGGATGAATTTTTTCTTCCCTAAGCGGAGAACTTTCCCTTCCAGTTCTTCTAGGGTATGGAAAGTCAAGTCTGGATCGAGAACGCGATCGCCATCTAAACGCACTGCACCTCCTTTAATTTGTCTTTTTCCTTCGCCACTACTTTTGCACAAACCACTAACATTGAGGATATAAAACAACTTAGCGGGAAACTTCACCTCTCTTAGGGAATAAGACGGTACTCCATCAGTAGTAGTTTCCCCTGCTAAAACCTGACCAATAGCAGTTTCTTGAGCTTTGGTAGCTGCTTCTTTACCTCGATACTGGCTGACAATTTCTAAAGCTAATTGTTTTTGCTGTTCTCGGGGATTAGAGGACAAATCTGCGGGTTGTAAATCTGTCAACAGCTCGAAATAATTAGCTAACAGAGCATCCGGTATCTTTTCCAACTTAGAGTACATGGTCAGAGCATCTTCTCCCAAGCCCACATAGTTCCCCAGAGACTTAGACATCTTCTGTACCCCGTCAGTACCCAGGAGAATAGGAACTAGTAAACCGAACTGAGGACTTTGACCGAAATATCTTTGCAAATCCCGTCCCACAGCAATATTGAATTTCTGATCAGTTCCTCCCAACTCCACATCTGCTTCAACTGCCACGGAATCGTAACCTTGCATCAAAGGGTAGAGAAACTCGTGGAGGTAAATGGGGTTTTCTTGCTGGTAACGGAGGGCAAATCCCTCTTTTGCCAACATTTGCCCTACCGTCATCCTGGAGAGTAAATTGAGAATTTGCCTCAAATCTAATGCAGTCAACCACTCGGAATTGTAGCGAATTTCTAGCCTTCCGGGGGTGTCAAAATCCAGAATTGGACGCAATTGTGCCAAATAATCCTGGGCATTTTGCTGAACTTGGGCTGCACTTAATTGGGAGCGCACGGTAGATTTCCCCGTGGGGTCGCCAATTTGAGCGGTAAAATCCCCTATAATCAAGACAGCAGTGTGTCCCGCATCTTGAAAGGAGCGCAACTTGCGAAAAGCGATACTATGTCCTAAATGAATGTCCGCAGCAGTGGGATCAATACCCAATTTAACCCGTAAAGGGCGATGGCTTTGAGTTAAGCGTATAGCAAGATTTTCATCTTCATGATCTGAATCCGGGCGATGGGGAAAAATCTCGCTAGTACCGCGATGGAGCAAATCCAAGTTTAGACTATTTAACAACCAGCACACCTCCTTTCTGAATTATGTTATCATATTAATCTCTCCCTTGTCAAGATAGTATAAGAAAGCTAAACCTTATAAAAAAATCAAATTGCCATGTCTTCTACTATCATTGAACCACAAAGACAATCAAACCCCAACCACAACCCACTGAAGTCTGTGGTTAAATTTTTCGCTGGAGTTGCTCAAGTAAGTGGGGGAACAGTCTTGACTATTGGTACCATCGTCAGTACCTTAGCTGCTGGCTCTATGGTGGGTTTGGCTATTAGTTTTCGCAATCTCCCAGATGTGAGGACATTGCAGGGCTACATTCCCACGGAGACTAGTTATATTTACGATATTAAAGGTCGAATGCTCGCCACTATTCATGGAGAAGCTCATCGGGAAGTAATTGAGCTGGAGCAAGTGTCGCCGGAACTGAAACGAGCCGTATTAGCCATTGAAGATAGCCACTTCTATCAACATCACGGCATTAACTTTTACAGCGTTGGGCGGGCTGTAGTAGCTAACTTTAAGAAAGGGGAGGTGTCAGAGGGGGCTTCCACTTTGACCATGCAGCTAGCCAAAAACCTGTTTCTTTCCCGCGATCGCACCGTTCAGCGCAAACTAGCCGAAGCAGTGCTAGCCATTAGATTGGAACAAATTTTTACTAAAGAAGAGATTTTAGAACTTTATTTTAATACCATCTATTGGGGACACAACAATTATGGCGCCCAAACCGCCGCTGAAAGCTATTTTAATAAAAATGCCTCCCAATTAAACTTAGCAGAAGCATCCATGATGGCGGGACTGATCCAAGCCCCAGAACAATACAGTCCTTTTAACAACTACGAAGAAACCAAAAAACGCCAGAAACAGGTTCTGAACCGAATGCGGGATATAGGTTGGATTAGTGAAAAGGAAGCAAAAGCAGCTTATGAGACACCTCTGTTAATCGGGAAACCCACTTCTTGGCAAACCAGCCAACTGCCCTATATTACGGATGCAGTAATTGCGGAGTTAAAAGAACGTTTTACCCCAGAATCCGTCAGTAAAGGAGGAATGCGGATTCAAACTACCGTAGACTATGACTTTCAAAAGTGGGCGGAGAAGAACGTACAGGAATCCTACAACTATTATCTGAATTACGGTTGGCTCCGTACCTCTCAAATCGCCCTTGCTGCTGTAGATCCTCGCACCCACTTTGTTAAAGCCCTAGTGGGAGGCGTTGATTACGAGAAAAGTCAGTTCAATCGTGCCGTCCAATCCCGCCGTCAACCCGGATCTACCTTTAAGCCTTTTGTTTACTATACCGCTTTTGCTACAGGCAAGTACACTCCTGATTCTGTTGTTAATGATACTCCGGTGCGATATCGAGATGGGAATATTGATTATCGACCTCAAAACTACGGCGGCGGCTATAGCGGCCCCATGTCTATTCGTGCCGCACTGATCCAATCCAGCAATGTTCCCGCAGTGAAAATAGGAGTAGCGGTGGGGTTGGATAAGGTGATTGATACTGTCCGTTCTTTGGGGATTAAAAATCCCATGCAACCGGTACTGTCTTTA
>JACONB010000267.1 GCA_014323965.1 Prochloron sp. SP5CPC1
TTAAGCCAATTTCTTTGCAAAAGTTACCCCCAGATCTGGACGCCAGCCGCCTGCCCCAGCATGTAGCGGTGATTATGGATGGCAATGGTCGCTGGGCATCCCGTCAGAGAAAACCACGCATTATGGGTCATCAACGGGGAGTAGATACCCTGAAGGACTTGCTTCGTTGCTGTAAGGATTGGGGGATTCATGCTCTCACTGCCTATGCTTTTTCCACGGAAAACTGGGGACGACCCCTGGAGGAGGTGACATTCTTGATGACTCTGTTTGAAAGGGTACTGCGACGAGAATTAGCAGAGATGATAGCGGAAAATATCAAGATTAGTTTTGTGGGCAATTTAACAGCATTACCAGAGACTCTCCAGGATGAAATTCGGCGATCCATGGAGGATACGCAGGATAATACAGGGACTAGGTTTACTGTAGCTACTAATTATGGGGGGCGACAGGAAATTATTCAAGCTTGTCGGGCGATCGCAACGAGGGTGCAACAAGGTGATTTAAAAGTTGAGGATATAAATGAGGGATTATTTGCAAGTCATCTTTATACTGGTGATCTTGTTGACCCGGATCTTTTAATCCGTACTAGCGGGGAAATGCGCTTGAGTAATTTCCTCCTGTGGCAAATGGCTTATGGGGAAATATACGTGACAGACACTCTGTGGCCAGATTTTGACCGCTTTGAGTTTCACAAAGCAGTGCTGGCTTATCAAAAGCGCGATCGCCGTTTTGGTAAGGTGTAAGAAACCACAGAGACACAGAGAGCACAGAGAAAGAGAAGAGAGAGGCTATCTTTGTTGAGCAAGCAAGGCACTTCCGTAAGCAGCGTCAGTGTTCATAGAAGAGGTTACGGGTACTTGTAAATGATCCTGACGTATAACAGTCCAAGTACCATTTTTAGCACCTCCACCAGCAGTATACACCCGAGTAAGTGGAGTTGCTCTCAATTGTTGTAATAAACTATATCCTTCAGCTTCGATTCTAGCAATACTGTCCAACAAACCGTGGAGAAACTCTACCTTATTTTCTGGACGAGGTGTTAATTTAGGAGGTAAGGAGGGATTATTAATGGGAAAGCGCTCCCCACACTTTAACAAAGGATAGTAATTTAAATCTGATTTTTTGTTCACTTCTATCTTCTGACTCAGACTAGATAACTCTTCATTGCTAAAAAAATGCCTCAATACTGCTCCTCCTGTATTAGAAGCACCACCAGTTAACCACAATACTTCCTCTCCTTGCTCAAAACGATGACTGTAAATACCATATCGACTATCTTCTACCCGTTTCTGACTCAATAGCTTGAGAACTAAAGTGGAACCTAAAGAAGTAACAGCCTCTCCTGGGAGTTTAGCACCACTAGCTATAAATGCAGCAATACTATCAGTTGTACCGGTACAGATTAAACAATCACCGGGGAGGTTAAAGCGCTCCCGAATAGACTTTTGCACTACGTCTACAGGGGTTCCTGGGGGCAAAACTTGGGGTAAAATGATTTGTATAGGTAATGCTTGGATCCAACTAGGATAAGCAAGTTGTTCCACATCATAGCCCAGTTTTAAACAATTGTGATAGTCCGTAATACCCAATTTACCATGGAGTAAAAAAGCCAACCAATCTGCTTGATGGAGAAAGTACTGTGCTTGAGTATAAAAGGGTTGCTCATACCACCACAGTAATTTTGCCAAACTGGAACTAGTACTGACAACGAGATGATGAGAAGGAGCACTTGCTTTTAATTTATCTAAGACAGCAACTCCTACCCCATCATTATATAAAAGGGGTGGAGCAACTGGATCCCCTTGACCGGAGCAGAGCAACACAGTGGAAGAAGTACCGTTGATAGCGATCGTCCTGATTTCTTCTCTCACCCTTCTGGGAAGAGAGTCTATGAGGTTAAACAGAGCGCTTTCCCAGCTCCTTGCCCAGTCTTTCGACGCTGATACTGGAAAAAGATATTGTGTAGAGCTATGGATATTTCCTTCCTCATCAATAGCACAAGCTCTTGCTCCGGAAGTGCCAAAATCAATACCAAGGTAGAAATTCACCTTTTTTCTTAGCCTCTACTATGGGCGATACTGGATTTGAACCAGTGACGTCCTGCTTGTAAGGCAGGCGCTCTACCGCTGAGCTAATCGCCCAATATATATAGAATAACACAATTGGTGAAAAAGTGTCAACTTTTTTTTTTGATTGCGTAGCTTTGCGAAGCAACCGCTTGCGTCCCGCTTGCGTCCCGCAGATGGACGCAGATGAACGCGGATAAATATAGATTATCACCTTCTGGCAAGATAGTCCATGAGAGCAAACAGATCTGGTAACTGGTTACTGTTATTGCGAAGCAACCGCCCTTGGCGTCCTGGTTACTGCTCATGGGCGATACTGCATTTGAACCAGTGACATTCTGCTTGTAAGGCAGGCGCTCTACCACTGAGCTAATCGCCCGATTGATATAGAATAACGCAATTGGGAAAAAAAAGCAAATGCCTTCTGGCCAAACCCACGATCGCATCACTCTCTGGAGTTTACCATGGGTGGTAGGAGTTAGTCTACTCTTTACCCGCAATGGCTCACTCACTTTAATTATAGCAGGAGCTTTCCTTTTTAGCGGCCTCATGTTCGGTCCGGACCTAGATATTTACTCGATCCAGTTCAAACGCTGGGGAAAACTGCGCTTTATTTGGGTTCCTTACCAAAAAGTCCTGCGTCATCGTTCTCTATTATCTCACGGACTGATTATTGGTACAATAGTGCGGGTAGTTTATCTGAGTATTATTTTACTCCCTTTTTGCATGATCGGGGTAGCCCTAGCTCAGTTCCTGTGGGGTTTTGACTGGAACTGGCAAGAATTTATTGTTCAAGGAGTGCGGGGTGTGGTGGGAGAATATCTCCCGGAGGCGATCGCCCTTTTCGCAGGTTTGGAGTTAGGAGCTATGAGTCATTCCATTAGTGATACCATTGGTTCTGCTTGGAAGCGCTACAGGAAAAAGCAGCCTAAAAAGAAAACAAGGCGCACCCGTCGTCGTTCTTAAATAAACCACAGAGACGCAGAACCGAGTTGGAAGAGAAGAGAGGTTTACTTGTGATTATATCTTCTTATAATGAAGGAACTTGATAATTAATTTTTATGTCTAGTACTCCCCAGGAACAAGCTCAAAACACCTCTGAAGCTATATTAGAAGCTTTGGGAAAGTTAATTGAAGTAGTTGCTCAACTGCGATCGCCTGAAAATGGTTGTCCTTGGGATTTAGCCCAAACCCCCCAAACCCTCATTCCCTATATTATAGAAGAAGCTTACGAAGTGGTCCATGCTCTTAAGAGTGAAGATAAGGAGGCGATCGCTGAAGAATTAGGAGATTTGCTTTTACAAGTAGTGCTACAAGCCCAAATTGCCTCGGAGATAGGTTATTTTACCCTTCAAGAAGTGGCTGAAGGAATCACCGCCAAATTAATTCGCCGCCACCCTCATGTTTTTGGTAACCTAGAAGTAGAA
>JACONB010000268.1 GCA_014323965.1 Prochloron sp. SP5CPC1
GGAGATGAATATGTACCCCAAAACTCCCACATATTGCCCCACGATGAAATTGCCAAAAAACTGAACCTTATCGATTTTGAACGGGGGGTGAAAGTAGCTCAAAGTCGTTTCGTCTGCTTGACAGGGGTAGGAGCAGCTTTAGAGAGAGCACTGATTAGTTTCATGCTGGATCGCCAAATTGCCGCCGGCTACGTGGAAGTAATGCCTCCCGTGCTCGTTAATTCTACCGCTCTAACAGGTACGGGACAATTGCCCAAGTTTGCCGAGGATAGCTTTAAATGCGAAAAAGAGGATCTGTGGCTGACTCCTACCGCTGAAGTACCTGTAACCAATCTTTACCGGGAAGAAATTCTGGAAGCCTCTCAACTCCCCATCTATCACTGCGCTTATACTCCCTGTTTTCGCCGGGAAGCGGGAAGTTACGGGAAAGATACCAAGGGAATTATTCGCCTGCACCAGTTTAATAAGGTAGAGTTAGTTAAATTCGTCCACCCAGATACTTCCGCAGCAGAACATGAAGCTTTGGTTAAAGACGCGGAGGCGATTTTGCAGGAGTTAAAGTTGCCCTATCGGGTGGTGGAACTGTGTAGCGGCGATTTGGGTTTCTCCGCCGCCAAATGCTATGACTTAGAAGTGTGGTTACCTTCTGCTGGTACCTACAGGGAAATTTCCAGCTGTTCTAATTTTAAAGACTTCCAAGCGCGCCGTGCCAAAATTCGCTTTAAGGAAGGTAAAAAGAAGGGGACGAAATTCGTCCACACTCTCAATGGTTCTGGTTTGGCCATCGGGAGAACCATGGCGGCAATTTTGGAGAATTACCAAGAACCCAATGGTAAGGTGAAAGTTCCCGAAGCACTTCAACCTTATTTGCAAAGGGATATTTTGTCACGTCCCTCTACCTGAGCCATACCCTGCCAGTTTATAGCCCCGTCGGGCAGCATCACTTGATATACTTAGCTTAAGTGCAAACTAAAAATGCATTGAATTAAAGTAAAAGGAGAATTATCCATGAGTTATCCAGGTGGTGTAGCAGCACTAGGGACAAAACGCACACCCGAATCATTCAGCACAACTGAGCAAAAGATCGATCTCAAAATCGAGCACGATTTCTGGAAGCACACAACGACTTATCCAACTGATGGGTGGATATCTTCTTGGGTTACGGTAACAAATACCGGAGACATTGTACTCAAAGATATCAAAATCTACGTTGACGTCGATGACGATTCAGATAAATTTGATGCCCATCTCTGTGAATCTGGCGGTAATATCATACAGGAATGCTGTCTTAAGTTTGGCGATCTCGCACCAGGAGTTTCTTCCTCAAAGCAAACCTACTTGTGGATAGTAAAACCAGTGTTCCCTGATGTTCAAGGTTCAGCCACCAAAACAGTGGGTCTGATTCTTTATCCTATGTTCACCGCTGACTTCAGGCAATCAGGTAAATTGTTCAGAAGTGACTCAGCACTAGATAAAGCTTAGGATTTAATCAGCTTTCCTTGTCAAGGAACATCTCTATAACTGCTGTGATATCCTTCATAGCAGGGTGTTGGGTAGGCGTTGCCTACCCTGCGCCATTTCCTTAACAACATACTGTAACAAACCATCGCAAGCATCTAACAGCAAGTCGATGACGTTGTCGAAACCTTGAGAACCACCATAGTAAGGATCCGGTACTTCTTTCTCCTGGTGATGAGAGGCAAAATCACACATTAACTTAACTTTATTTTTATACTTACCTTTTGTATCCAGAGAGAGAATATCCCGATAATTGGCCTTATCCATAGCTAATATCAGGTCGAATTCCTCAAAATCTGAGACCTGGAACTGTCTTGCTTTGCCCCGCAGCTGGATACCTCGTTTTGCTGCTGCTGCGGTCATGCGTCTGTCAGGAGCTGCTCCAATATGATAATTAGAAGTACCGGCAGAATCACAGACAATTTTGTCGGATAACTTAGCTTGCTGGATTAAGTGATTCATAATATTTTCCGCCGAGGGCGAGCGACAAATATTACCTAAGCATACAAATAATAATCGATATGGCATTTTTCAAAGATGAGAAATGTAGGGTGGGCAATGCCCACCCTACGAACGTGTTAAAGACCAGGAATATTCAACCCGCTGGTAAGTTCCTCCATACGTGATTTCATTGTATCTGTAGACTTCTTATGGGCCTCTTTTATGGCATCTAATACCACTTCAGAAAGCTTTTCAGCACTTTTAGAGAGAGCTTCAGGGGCAATTTTCAACTCTCGTGGTTCTTGGTTCCCACTAAGGGTGACAGTCACCAATCCGTCCGCACTCTTAACCTCAATTTCCATTTGGTCCAATTCATCTTGGAGCTGTTTGGCACCTTCTTGAACCTCCTGGGCTTTTTGGAAAGCTTCAGTCAGTTCTTTTATTTTACCTAAACCTAAACCAAATCCTTTACCTTTTGCCATTTCTTTTTCTTTGTACTCTCTAAAATTGAACTATATACAAAGGGATTGCTAAAATTCACCCATGATTTTCACTTCTGGTTCTAAAGACACAGAAAAGGATTGTTCTACTTGCTCTTGAACATGACGAATAAGTCGTAAAATATCGCTTGCTTTCCCATTACCACAGTTGAGAATAAAATTAGCATGACGGAGAGCAATTTGAGCACTACCAATTTGATACCCTTTTAAACCTAACTGTTCAATCAACCAACCTGCTGCATGGGGTTTAGGATTGCGAAACACACTCCCGCAGCTGGGTAAGTGATAGGGTTGGGAACTTTTACGCTGGTTCAGATTTTGATTGGTTTTTGCCATCACTTCCTCTCTCGTGGAACCCGGTTGTAACTGAAAAGTGGCTTGAATCACAATGCGATTATCCCCTTGGAGGTTAGAAGTGCGATAGCTGTAGTCTAAATCTTCAGGCGTTAATTCTTCAATCTTACCATTGCCAGAAAGCACGAGAGCACTAACGAGAACATCCCCAACGCATTGGTTATGGGCACCCGCATTCATTACTACACCACCCCCGATAGTACCGGGAATGCCTACAGCCCATTCTAAACCTTGCCAACCCCGTTTAGCTGCTCGCCAAGCAATTTTAGCGATGGGTTCCCCCGCCCCTACAGTTATCCTACCGGTATGTTCGTCAAATACACTCTCTTTGAGGTAACGAGTGCTTACTACTAAACCCGGTAAACCGCGATCGCTTACTAACATATTAGAACCAGCCCCCAACAGGGTCAAAGGCAAATCATGAGACTGATACCACTCAAAACTCGCCAGAAGTTCTTCCCGACTCCGTGGAGCTACATACCACTCAGCCACTCCACCAACTCTATAGGTCGTCAAATTGGCTAAAGGTACTCGCGGTTCAATTTGGCAATCTGTTCCTGGCAAATGGATCGGATTAGTCATTGCTTTATTTCCTTAATCTAAATGATGTTGAGGTAAAATGCAAGGGGAATCTAGCCAACCGAGACCATTTTTGCCTCTTTTTGTTCT
>JACONB010000269.1 GCA_014323965.1 Prochloron sp. SP5CPC1
AGTCTCATGTACGGTTTATCGGAGAGGGGCGAGATGGTAACATCTCCCTCGACTCTAATTAGTGGGGGAATTGTCCTTATGGCAACAGTAGTTTAGCATAGCAGCGCAAGCCACTCAGTTCCGTAGTCATAGAGTCCTCAATTTTGCTGGCATCTGAGTCTGGTAAGCTGCCTTCCATGAGCTGTAAAATGTCATGAGCTTGCATTTCTAAGAGCCAATCATCGAACTGAAAGCGAGTGACTTTGTCCCCTATTTCCCTTCTCAGATGATAAATGGGTACTAACTTGTCGTAGTTATAATCCCGATTGAGGCGATGGTAAACATCCAGGGCTAATTGCTTAAACTGTTCGTAGGACTGGCTCTCACCTGTTGTCAGGTTTTGCAACAGGCTTCGATTTGAGTTACGAATCCACTTGAGGAGAGCATTACCTACCCTGCTCCCTATCTGACTGCCACCAAACTGGAATTCCGTATTTCTCAACCCTTCGTCTAACATTTGTAAACCCTTACCGGTGAGGTAAACCAGTCCCGAACGTTTTTCACTGCTCAGAGTGATGGCTTCCGCTTCTCTCAAGTCCTTAAAAGCTTCCTCATAGTCAGCGATCTTCTCATGCTTCCGCTTGACTCGTGCGTTGATTAGGGATTTTTTGACTCCAATCTCACCACCTCCTATATTCCATATAATCAGCAGAAGGCGAGTTCTTGTTGCTGCTAATAGTTCTTTTGTTGGCATTTCAATCGAAAAGTGCGGCTCTATCAATTTTTCCTCTGCTACCTTAGCATAGGATTGGGAGATGGGGAAATGGGGAGATTGGGAGATGGGGAGATGGGGTGATAGGGAGATGGGGAGATGGGGAGATTGGGAGATATAGCGATTCGCGCACCCTTTAGTTACAGATTAAACTTGGACATACATCCCCGCGTAGTTACCTCAATGACAGTGGTACAAAGCTTTCGGTACATTGCTATAACTAGTCATTAGTACTGGTAACTGGTAACTGGTAACTGCTCACTGCTATAAAGATGAAGGATAATCAATTCAGACTTACCAACAACCAACTCCTCCAACCCTTCCAACGTTTTGGTGTCCACCTGGGATTGGAACGCATTCTGGAGCTTTTAGAGTACCTGGAAAACCCTCACCACCGTGTACCCATCCTCCACGTTGGGGGAACTAATGGGAAAGTATCCGTCTGCGCTTATCTCTCTTCTATACTGACAGCAGCGGGTTATAAAGTAGGGCGCTATACTTCTCCCCATCTGGTAGACTGGAATGAGCGGATCTGTATCAACGGAGAACCCATTCCCTCCTCTACTTTAGAGACAATATTGGCAGAAATTACCGCCGTAATTCCCTCTGACAGGGAAAGTCCCACTCAGTTTGAAGTCATCACTGCCGCTGCTTATTTATACTTTGCTCGCTGTGAGGTAGATTTGGCGGTTATGGAAGTAGGATTGGGAGGAAGGTTAGACGCTACTAATGTGTCAGATCGCCCCCTTGTCACCATAATAACTTCCCTCAGTCGGGATCATTGGCAGCGTCTTGGTTCCACTCTCCGGGATATTGCTCGGGAAAAGGCTGGTATCCTTAAACCTGGTTGTAACGCTGTCCTAGGTTTACTTCCTCCTGCTGCTAAAGAAGTTGTGGCAGCTAGAATCCAGGAACTAAATTGTCCTGCTATTTGGGTAAAAGAACCAGCAAAACTCCTACCCAAGGAAGGGAGGTGGATTGTGACTCAACGTCACAATTACGCTGAATATGAAGGGATAGTCTATCCTTTACCCTTGTTAGGAGATGTACAACGAATTAATTCTGCTATAGCGATCGCCGCCATTAAAGTCTTACAACAACTTGGTTGGGAAATTCCAGAAGTTGCTATTGAGAAAGGAATGAGTCAAACTACTTGGAATGGAAGGTTACAATGGACCAGTTGGCAGAATCACCAAATACTCCTAGACGGTGCTCACAACCCTGCTGCTGCTCAAGCATTGCGATGCTATATAGATATCCTAGATAGTTCCGTAACTTGGGTAATTGGGATCCTAAAGACTAAAGACTGGGAAGATATGCTCAAAGCGTTCTTAAGGGAGGGGGATATCCTTTATCTTGTCCCAGTTCCCAACCATGATAGTGTGGAACCAGAGGAATTAGCTAGGGTAGGTAATATTATCTGTCCTCACTTAGGAGATTGTCAAACATTTCCCAGTCTACTTCCTGCTTTAGAAGGAGCAATGTCTTCTAATTATCCTATAGTATTGTGTGGTTCTTTGTATTTAGTCGGTTCCTTCTTGCAACTTCTGTAGGGTGGGCAATGCCCACCTATAGCGCGGAAGGGCGGAGTAAAGGGTTGCATGTTCGTGAAAAGCTCCATAGCGACTTGGTTTTTAAGAATTATGCGTAATATCGTAACAAAACTTTGCTCTATCTAATTTACTAGAGTTATGTATTAATATTATTTAAGTCATTATTTAGTATTGCCGGTATCATCGATAGCGATCTGTTGGTGGGCAATGCCAGTAAGTCGAATATTAAGTTTGGTAAAATAATCTTGCTCTTATCTGCATCACTACCGTATTATAGGATGGAACCAGCCACCAGGAGGATAGTTCATGATTGCTGAAAACCCCTTCACACCTGAATCTGGATTAGATTTTACGCATCATGGTTCGTAAAGATGCAGAATTGGGTTTTGCCGGATTGGCAATTCAGTCTGGAGTCAAGTCGACACTGGCTAGTTTTTGGTATGTGAGCGATGGGTACTTTAGCTTTGATGAGCGAGTTTTATCAGCAGCTAAAGCAGACGGGGGGCAAAGCAGAGGCCCTGAGGCTGGCGCAAATAGAGATGATTGAAGGCAGGGTACGGGTATCCCGGCTGCGAGGTATCTCATTCCTGGTCGATGAAAGAACCAGTTTCTCATGTGCCGCGTGCCCTTTTGGCCAGAGTGTAACAGCCTAGTTTCACTCTTCGATGAATGGCGGGACTGCAAGGTTCGCAAAATGGCTCGTCATGCCGAACTTTCTCTAGCCCACGGCCAGTTTAGGCTACTGAGCCGATTAGACATTATCTTCTAGCTGTGAAACACTCCCATTGCTGGCGATGCCCCTTCGGGTGAGAATACCCCTCGATACTGGGGTAGGACTAAGTCCACTAAACACTGCGACTAACGCGAGGCACTTCATCTATTATCCTTAAATTGCGGCAGAGAGTTTGACTTAAACTCAGCAACCTCTCACCGAATAGCCGAACCAAAAAGCTCGAACTATCTAGCTGTGAGCTGTGCAACCCAGCGGGTACGATATTCCCAAGCGTTTTTTTACCCTGTTTCCCAGCGCCCCTCGGTACAGCATTTGAAGCCTAAAATTAATTGTCGCTGGCAGTTCGGTACTGTTGAGGTCGACGTCCCTGTTACCAGGGAGCGCCTCCTCTTAGAACCGTACCGTATCTACGCTCATACGGCTCCCCGGTTTCATCGCTGTTAAG
>JACONB010000270.1 GCA_014323965.1 Prochloron sp. SP5CPC1
AAAAATAAAGCAACTAATGCTTCTTTTACTTTGTCAGACTGGCTACACCGCAGTGCTTCCTTAATTTGTTCGTGAGCAATGTCATATTTACCTGTTGATAATATTTTGTGAGTAATCTGCAAAATTAAAATTGCATATATTTCTTTGGTTCTCGCTAGAATAGCTTGAATAGTTGTATCCTGAGGTTGCTCCAGAGCTTTTTTTAACAATTGGTCATTTTCATTATCCCCAGAATTATACTCAATCTCAAAAACTCTACCCACATAATCTTCAGAATTTTTTCTAGGTGTTGGAAAAGGATTGAGGCTAAAAAAGTCATCATGGACTAAACTTTTATTAATAACTTTAGGATAAACTATTTCAGCTAAAAATTCTTGGTCTATTTGGACGCTAAGAGCGGTTGCTACGCAATTGCGAGGGTGAATTATATTAACATCTTGTTGTTCTAGATATTCATGGATCCAATCTTTTATAGACTTTAATAAATCTCCTTTTACCCCCCACATTCCTGCCATGATAGGGAAATAATGATAAGGATGATCTCGCATAATATGAAACAGTTTATCGCTGGCTAACCATTCATCAACAGCTGCTTTTTCCCGTTCATGTAATCTGGAGTCTGTATCCCTGGCAATCATTATTTCCACAGAGTCATCAGCAGCAGCATCAAATAGCCAAAAAAGCCTTTGCCAATCATTTTCTGCTGACCGTTTAATTAATTCTACATTTTCTCGTTTCCCCAAATCATGGACAATTTCTTCTGGAACAGTTGTATCCTGATAAAAACGGCAGATCCAGCCAGGATAGATAATCCGAGCTAAATCAGCATTATTAATAGCTCCAATTGTATATTTAGAGTTAGATCCCCATAGGCTAAAAGCAATTATTTTTTTCATCTTTGACTCAATCTCTGTTATATTGTTCTATCGGTGTCCTCCTGTGCACCTCGGTAATTCCATCCCAATTTTTCAGTAATTTTTAGCCACCCATCTTCTAAGAGGGTATAAAAGACAGGAACAGCGATCGCGCTTAATAAGGTAGAAGTAATCAGTCCACCGATAATGGCTACTGCCATAGGTTGCCGTAACTCTGCCCCGCGACCGATACCCAGAGCAATAGGTACCATAGCTAAAATAGAGGAGGCTGTGGTCATCAGAATCGGGCGTAGACGTACTGTTCCTGTAGTCAAAATCGCTGATCTACGACTCATCCCCGATTTACGCAGTTGGTTAATATAATCCATCAGCAAGAGGGCATTTTTGTCCAACAAGCCCAGCAAGAAAATGAACCCAATCAGGGAAATGATGCCGAAGTAGCTTTGAGTTATTAGCAATGCTACCATAGCTCCCACAATTGAGAGGGGTAGGGTTGCACCTACTACCAAGGGTTCTAATAATCTGCCAAAGGGTAAAATCAGAAAGAGGAGCATTAAAGTTACGGAAATGGCTAAGGTTATAGCAAAACTCCGAACAACTATGCCGATTTGGGCTGAGTCACCTTCTAAGTCCAAGGTAATATCTGGTGGGAGAATAGCTTTAGCAAGAGCGATCGCCTGTTCTGTAACATCTCCGATAGCTTGTTCTCCCGTTAGGTTCCCTGTTACTTTCACCACTCGCTTACCGTTTAAATGCTCAATGGCGAGGATTTTATCCCCAACATTATCCTCCCCTGTGGCAGTGACGTCAACTACACCCCTGATTTGCTCAATTTGGGATTTGAGTTGGGTGGCAATCTGCTGTAATTGTTGCAAGTCTTCCCCAATTAAGGCTAGTTGGAGAGGTTTTTCCTCTGCCTGAGCTACAAATTGAATGTCTTCGACGCTAGTCTTGACTCCTGGTAGTTGGGGTAACCGCTTGCGAATTGGAGTTTGGACGTCCTGTGTATGTAATTGGCGATTGTCTTTCAGTTTGACATAGATTCTCCCTTTATTAAATTCTCCCCGCACTCCTGCAATAGTAAAGGTAGATTCTACTTCCGGGGAGCTGAGAACAACTGCTTCAAGTTCCTGCCCTACTTTCCTGGTTTTACGCAATAGTAGCCTGGTAGGAGTGGCTAACTCCTCCAGCCAACTGAAAGTACCGTCATCACCAGGTGCATTTGCAGCGGATGACCTTGTCTCCTTAAAAGAACTGGGTAATTTAGGCAAAGGAGTGGTATAGACAATATTAAACTCCCCTCGATCCAGTTTAGGAATGAACCCTTGAGGAATAAAGGGAATGAGAGCAATTCCTGCAATAAAGCTGATGATTGCTATGAGTACCACAATTCCCCGATAATCGAGGGACCATGCTAACAAACGGCGATAATATTCAGCAACCTTTCCCCCTGATTGCGGAGCAACCGCCTTGGGCGTCCTAGTAACCCTCTCTCTCCCTGTGCTCTTCTTCTCCTTCAGGAACCAAACTGCCAAAACTGGAGATAAAGTCCTGGCTTCCAATAAAGAAATCAGCACCGCTGCGGAAACAGTGAGTCCAAAAGGTTGGAAGAACTGCCCCACAACTCCTGGCATAAAAGCAACCGGGAGAAACACTGCGGCAATGGTTAAAGTAGAAGCTGTAACTGTCAGTCCAATTTCATCAGTGCCCAAAATTGCTGCTTCTTTGGGACTTTTCCCCGCTTCCACGTAGCGAGAGATATTTTCCACATCCACAATGGCGTCGTCTATAATAATACCAATGACGATGGCCAAAGCTAGTAAGGTAATCGTCTCCAGGTTAAATCCGGCGATCGCCATGACAATAGAAGTTCCTAGCAAGGAAATGGGTATGGCTAAGGCGGTAATTAGGGTTGCTCGCCAATTCCTCAGAAAGGGAAAAATCACTAATACAGCTAAAACAATTGCCTGTAGTAAAGCGTCGATGGTTGCTTGGGTTGCGTCCTTGATATAATCTGCTTCAGTTTGGGCTAAAGTCAGTTTAACCCCCGGCAATTGCAATTTTTTGACTGCTGCTTCCACTTCCCTCACTACTGCCAAAGCATTGCCATCAGATTCCTTGATAACTTGGAAACCAAGAGCATTCGCCCCATTGAAGCGCACAAAAGAGGGGGTGGTTAAATTTTGAGGGTCTCCCAAAAGATTGACCTTGCCTACCCCTGGTAGTCTGGTAATGGGAGGGATAATTTGTTCGGAAGCGATTTTGGTTAATTCTCTTAAACTGTAGCTATCGAGAGCGATAGCGTAGCTAATGACAGGGGATTCGTTGAGGTTAATTTTAATGGTCTCAAGACTAGTTTCTGGGGGCATATAGACGAGAGTGAGTCCCTCCTCAACCCTTTCTGCGGCTGCGTTCAAGTCCGTTCCCACAGCGAAACCCAAATTAATGAGGGTTTGACCTGGATAAATCCAAGCACGAACCCTATCCAGTCCTTCCAGAGACTGCATTTGCGCTTCAATAGGTTCGGTGAGATTTTTTTCCGTCTCCAAAGCAGTCATCTTTGGTACTTGAGCAT
>JACONB010000271.1 GCA_014323965.1 Prochloron sp. SP5CPC1
GCAAAGCTTACGCAAAGCTTACGCAAAGCTTACGCAAAGCTTACGCAAAGCTTACGCAAAGCTTCGCAATTGTTTTTTAAATTTGTAAATACCCCAGCGCCCACTGCTATAATTCCATAGTTACTTCCTAGCAATTACCCAGACAGCATGTATTATTCCGGGAATATAACCCAGTAAAGTTAGTAGGATATTAATCGTAATTGTGACTCACCGTCACAATCAGAAGTCTTTACCAAAACCCACTTGTAAAAACACTCCCAGTGGTGGTAGAATGATAGCAACTAAGATGCGAATTAAGTCTGCCATGGATTTAGATCCTTTTTTATTAACTACATATTTACAGGAGCGGCCACTTTTTAAAGAAGCTAACCGCCTATTCATATTGTAGCATATTATTGTGACGGACTACCTATTTCCCAGAATTTTGAGTCCAGGAACGTATTTCTCTATCACCTCTCCCATGAATAATCCTATTATACCAAAACCCATGCCGATAGCCATGATAGTTAACTCCCCATTACCAAATAGTACCGCATTTGGTAGGAAGAGAGTGAGAAAGAGTACCGTTAATGCGGAGATACTGCTGGCAGCTAAAGACAGCTTCACGCTAGACTGAGAGAAAGTATAGCGTCCAGTTCGATCCAAGAAATAAGCCATAAAGGAAATAGACGCCGCTGCTACATAGGCAGCATAAAAGGCTACAATCAAATTCACAATTGCTCCCCCTTTCAAGGCTATCCCTAGCCCTAAAACAGCATTAGCAAAAGCCACCAGGAAGCGATTCAAATTGGAAGCAGGAAAGAATTGGAAATCTAAAACAGTTTTGGTTTGAATGCGCAAAACATTGCTTCCCACACCTAGAGCTGGTACTACCAATGCCATTATCAATATTATACCCACTGAGTGGTGAATACCGCCACCTATCCAAGCAATAATAAAGGGAATGGTTTCCTTGCCATTAATACCAGGATGCAAAATACCCGCACTTTGAGCACCTATTACCACCGCATAAGGCAAAAATGCTAACACAAGGAGGATAATTCCCGCCAGCAAGCAGCCAGAATAAAGACTAGGCAAATCTTTTGCTTGCACTACAAATTGCTGATATTTCATATCAATCACTACCAGGGAGATAGTAGAAAGAGAAATGCCAAGAATTTCGCCCGAACTGAGTTGGTGCAAAGAGGGAATGAAATCTATGGGGGAGTGCAAGTAAGCGGGAATGCCGTGCAATACCCAAAGTCCGTAAATTAAAGCGAAAATGTTCAGTAACAGCAATATCTGAAAGATACGACTAGCTTTTTCCACTGGCAGCAGTGAAATAATCATCAAGAGGAAAGCCAAACCTACCATGGTAGGGATAGTAGGTAGCCCCAAGACTTTGAGAATAAAAGCCCCAGCAATAATCTGAACTGCTGCAATACCGATGAGAGACGCCCAGGACATCAAACCAATGAGCAATTTAACAGCATTGCCGTAGCGATCGCCCAATAAAGTCCAGATTTGTTCTACTTCTTCCCAGTAAAACTTTGCCAGTGCCAAAAGAGCAAGGGTGCTCAAACCGAGGCAAAAAGCATAGAGGCTACCTGCAAAGCCTAAAGTGAATGTTTTCTCTCCGGTTCCCAGGAGAAATCCCAAGCCATAATGGGCTGAAACCAGCATGGCTGTTAGGGATAAGGTGTCTAGTCTGCGATTGATAGATTGGTTGGCGCTCATGAATGCTTTATCTATAGCAGTTTGCCAATGAAAGTTTGAACCAGGGTAACTGGTAACTATCATGGTAACTGCTCCAGGTATAGGGAGCGCCAAGTTGTTGCTAGAAGTTTAGTCTAGTTGCCGAATACGCATTTTTCTAACCTAGAGAAAGGCAACGTCAGTATCAATCGTAGCCAATTCCACCCCAAATACTCCATCTTCTAGTAATCGGAAATCAGTGGTGTTAAAAGAGGAATGAGAACCCTGTGCCACATAAATTTCCCAACCTTCCAGCCCACCACGTTCATAGAACGCCGCTTCTGGGGTTTAGGTAAATCTAACGCGGATAAGTCCTTGGATTTTAAGATTTCCGCTGTTTTGGTTAACCAGAGATAATAATCTTGTTCGTAAAGATTAGTTGGGGGTTTTAAGTTCATGGTAATATCGCGCAAAGGCGCAAAGACGCAAAGGTTAGATGAGAAATCCTAGTGCTAAGAGGATACCATTGGTAAAGTGGAGGTTTACGGCGAGGAATTTCAAGTTTTTTACTTTTTCAGGAATGTCTCTGTACAGGTGAACATGACGCACTAACTGATAAGCAAAGGGTAAACTGAGAAAAGAAATTAATGTAGCCTTGGGAAAATACCCTAATAGGATATATAATAGTACCAGAAGGAACATTGTTATGCAAGCTCCGGTTAAAACCTGGGAACCTCTAGCAGTACCAAGACGCACTATGGGGGACAACTTTCCGGCTGCTAAATCATCTTCTACTTGATGAAAGTGAGAGCAAAATAAAATAATAGCTGTACTCAGACTAATAATTGTAGCAGCAGCCCAACTCATGGCGGAAAAGTTCCCCCCTTGACTGTAACATGCAGCCATAGTAGCTATACTAAAGCAAAGAAAGCAAATGATTTCTCCCCAACCTCGATAACCGAAACGAAAAGGTGGACCTTGATAAGTATAGGCTAAACTATTGGCTAGGATTATCAATCCTAACACGGTCCAATCTTTTTGCCACCAGGATATGATTCCTATTGCTAACATACCCAAGAGTAAGCAGCAGTTACTCAACCAGAAAATTAATGTTTTCTTCCCGGTGAGATTAACTACAGAGTGGGGTTTGTTTTTATCAATCCCGGTTTCTGCGTCGAAGACATCGTTACTCAGGTTCATCCAAGCAATTAACAAGATTGCTCCCATTAAGAAGGTCCAAAATCTGCCGGGGTAAAAGACTTTATTTTCAGCAAAAGCTAGGGCAGTACCAACAATTATGGGTATAATGGCTACGGTATAAATGGGGGGCTTAATTGCTGCTAGCCACAATTTACTTGCTTGAGTTTGGGGTAACTTGGCAGTAGTCATGAAAACAACTTGCTAATTTTTTACTTTTTCTATTATAATCCCAAATAAGAACAAGATAAAGTTAAAATTTATTACAAAATAATGACATTGAATGTCAGAGCAGCAGAAATTCAAGTCTTATTTCATCGCATCGCCCCAGTGTACGATGCTCTCAATAATCGCATAAGTCTGGGTCAACATGGCATATGGAAGTTGATGACGGTGAAGTGGGCAGAACCGAAACCGGAGGATCTGGGTTTGGATCTGTGCTGTGGGAGTGGGGATTTAGCCCTGTTGTTGGGGCGAAAAATCGGTACCGGGGGTGGGGTGATTGGGGTGGATTTTGCGGCGGGGCAGTTGGCGATCGCCCGCACCAGAGCCAATAAGTACCCCTGGT
>JACONB010000272.1:0-1343 GCA_014323965.1 Prochloron sp. SP5CPC1
TCAGCACTACGACGATTCAGTAATTCTTGGACAACTGGGGCATTTTCCCGTATTTGCTTTAACTCTAGCATCTACTACTCAGTTCCTTGGCTCAAATTTCCTCTCCTACTAGGATATAATGATTATGTGTTTCACGCAGAGACGCAGAGGCACAGAGAGATTTTTCATCTTGTCTCTTCCTAAGGATGGTTTTGTAATCTATCCCCTTCTCTGAACAGCATCTTAATTCCTCTCTTCTCTTTCCTCTGCGCCCTCTGCGCCTCTGCGGTTTAATCAAAAAAATCTCACCCCCCTACCCTAACGAAAGAAATCAATAGTTTCTTGCAAAGCAGCCACAAAGGTATCAATTTCTGCCCGAGTATTGTAAAAATACAAACTCGCCCTCGCACTCCCAGAGGCATTTAAAAGGCGATGAAGGGGTTGAGTACAATGATGACCTGAACGAATAGCTACTCCTTCATGATCCAGCAAGGTAGACAAATCACTACTGTGAATTCCTGCTACATTAAAAGCTGCTAAAGCTGCCCTTCCCTTACCATTGACCTTGGGTTGAGGACCGTAAATTCTCAGGTTAGGAATTTTTCCTAATTTAGCCAACAAATAAGCGGTTAACTCCTGTTCATAGCGATGAATTACCTCCATCCCAATACTAGTTAAATAATCTACCGCAGCCCCCAGGGCGATCGCCTCCCCTATGGCTGGAGTTCCTGCTTCAAACTTGTGGGGTAATTGCCCATAGGTAGAATGGGTCAAGAATACCTCATCAATCATCTCTCCACCACCCAAGAAGGGAGGCATTGAATTTAGCAATTCTTTCTTCCCATAGAGAAACCCTATCCCCGTGGGACCGCACATTTTATGTCCCGAAGCCACCAACCAATCGCAACCCAATGCCTGGACATCAATGGGCATATGGGGAACACTCTGACAGCTATCCACTAATACCTTAGCACCGTATTTACCCGCTTCAGCAGCAATTTCTGCCACCGGATTAATACAGCCCAAAGTATTAGAAATATGGACAATAGCTATGAGTTTAGTCTTCTCAGACAGCAAAGACTGAAAACTTTCCCAATCAAACTCCTCCCTTTCATTCAACTGAACGTATTTAATCTGCGCCCCAGTTTTCTTTGCTATCATTTGCCAAGGAACCAGATTACTATGATGTTCCATCACCGAAAGAATAATTTCATCCCCCGGTTGCAAATTACTCAAACCCCAACTATAAGCCACTAAATTAATGGCTTCCGTAGCATTGCGGGTAAAAACAATTTCTTCCCGGGCAGCAGCATTCACAAAGCGAGCAACCTTATCCCTTGCTCCTTCATAAGCATCCGTTGCTC
>JACONB010000272.1:1413-3775 GCA_014323965.1 Prochloron sp. SP5CPC1
CAGAACGTACCTCATCAGCAATACAAATCATAATCCTCTCCGCGCCTCTGCGCCTCTGCGTGAAACATACTACCCAAAAATGCCACCGGAATCCTTCCCAAAATCTCACCCGCAAAAGCATCAACGAGCAAAAGACGAGCCTCCCTTTCATTCAAACCACGACTTCGTAGGTAGAAAACTTCATCCTCCTCCAACTGACTCACAGTAGCACCGTGGGAACACTTTACGTCATCCGCAATAATCTGTAACTCTGGTTTTGTATCCACCCGCCCTTTGGGAGAAAGGAGCAAGTTGCGGTTCAGTTGTGCTGCATTAGTCATTTGCGCTGCTTGGGGTACCAATATCTTCCCATTAAAGACAGCACGAGCGGAATCATCCACAATACACTTATGAAGTTGATTGATAATACCGTGGGGTTTGGTTAAAAACACACTACTGTGAGTATCCCCCACTTGTTCCCCCCTAACTACCGTTAAACCATTGAGATAGGTTTCCGTTTGTTCTCCTTGCTGATGTACTTCCAGGTTGTGACGTGATAGTTTCCCCCCCAGATTAACCTCAGTACAAGTATAATGACTATCTGCACTTTGAAGGATGGCACTTTTCCCAATATGGAACCCCTCCTGAGACTCTCGCTGAATGCGGGTATGATTCACCCTAGCATTCTCCTGCACCCAAATCTCTGTAACTCCATTGGTAAAATAGGGTAAAGGGGAGTTTTCCGCTTCCCCATATTCTTCAATTAATTGTAAACTGGAATTAGGTTCCGCCACCACTAAAGTTTTCGGTTGGCTAAAACCAGGATTTTCTCCCCCTACTGATAGATATAAGATGTGAATTGGCTTTTCTACAACTGTATTCTTAGAAACCCAAATTATCGCCACATCCCTGAAACCAGCAGTATTGAGAGCTGTAAAGGTGTCTATTTCCTCAAAGTTACCAAGATATTGCTTAATTCTTCCTTGGTGCTCTGGTGGTAAATCTGTTAAATTGCCCACATATATACCGGAACCTATGGCGGAAACATCGGATAACTCATGGCTATAAATGCCATTGACAAACACCAGGCGGCTATGGGAGGCTTCTGGGATAATAAATGGCTCTACATTAGGGGTTATGTTCCCAATACCTGCCAGTTGAAAATTAACCTTTACCAAGAGGGATAAATCGGTAAAGCGCCATTCTTCATCTTTTTTTGTGGGCATGCAGGACTCTAATACTTGATATGCTGCCCTCTTACGCAAAGATTGCAACAAACCAGCCATGGATCTATCAGTAACCAGGGGTTGTTTTTCGCACTGCTGCAACAACTGAGTCAAATAAGTATCCTTTGTTGGCTGGACAATTACTGACGTACTCATTAACTATTCACCTCCCAAGAAATCATAACCGCGCGATTCTAATTCCAGCGCCAATTCTTTGCCGCCACTAGTGACAATTTCCCCGTCTTGCATCACGTGGACATAATCGGGTATAATATAGTCTAGCAAGCGCTGGTAGTGAGTAATAGCGATGCAAGCATTATTAGGATTTGTCAGTTGGTTTACTCCATGAGCCACAGTTTTTAAAGCATCGATATCTAAACCAGAATCAGTTTCGTCTAAAATGGCCAAAGTTGGTTCCAGAAGAGCCATCTGTAATATTTCGTTCCGCTTCTTTTCTCCCCCAGAGAAACCTTCATTGACGCTCCGTTCTAAAAAACTAGCATCCATTTTCACAATATCTAGCTTTTCTGCCACTAAGTCTTCAAAATCAAAGGGATCTATTTCTGCTAAACCTTGGTGCTTGCGGCGAGCATTATAGGCGACTCGGAGGAAATCTAAATTGCTGACTCCAGGAATTTCTAAAGGATATTGGAAAGCGAGAAAAATACCTGCGATCGCCCTTACTTCTGCTTCTTTTTCCAGGAGGTTTTCGCCTTGATAAATTACCTCCCCTCCGGTTACTTCATAAGCAGGATGTCCCGCTAAAACCTTCGATAAGGTACTTTTACCCGAACCATTGCGCCCCATAATGGCGTGGATTTCTCCCGCTTTCACTTCCAGGTTCACTCCTTTGAGAATGGGGGTGTCGTCTATACTGGCTGTTAAATTTTTTACTGCTAAAATCGTTTCTGTCATGGGTTGTTTTTTTGGAAAGTTTCACGCAGAGACGCAGAGGACGCAGAGGGAAGAGGGAAGAGGAAGGAGGGAAGAGGTTACCCAACTGTACCTTCTAGTTTCAAGCTTAAGAGTTTATCGGCTTCAGCGGCAAACTCCATAGGTAGTTCGTTGAGGACGTCCTTACAGAAACCACTCACTAACATGGAAACTGCATCTTCTTCGGAGATACCTCGTTGAGCTAAATAGAATAACCGATCTTC
>JACONB010000272.1:3794-7232 GCA_014323965.1 Prochloron sp. SP5CPC1
GCCAATTTTGGAAGTAGATGCTTCATGTTCTACTTTACCACTTTGGTTGTCTACTTGGATATAAGGGAAGGTATTTGCTGCTGCATTATCTCCAATTAACATGGAATCGCATTGGGAATAATTCTTCGCCCCAACAGCTTTTGGTCCTATTTTTACTAAACCTCGGTAGCTATTTTGGGACTTCCCAGCAGATATTCCCTTAGAAATAATCCTACTGCGGGTGTTTTTGCCGATATGAATCATTTTCGTCCCCGTATCAGCTTGTTGCATGTTATTAGTGAGGGCTATAGAATAGAATTCCCCCACGGAGTTATCCCCCACCAACACACAACTGGGATATTTCCAAGTAATCGCAGAACCTGTTTCCACCTGAGTCCAAGAAATCTTGGAGTTCATCCCCTTGCACAAACCTCGCTTCGTGACAAAGTTGTAGATACCCCCTTTGCCCAAATGGTCCCCAGCGTACCAGTTTTGAACAGTGGAATACTTAATCTGGGCATGATCCAGAGCTACCAACTCTACTACTGCGGCGTGGAGTTGATTACTATCGTACATAGGAGCTGTGCAACCCTCCAAATAGCTCACTTCAGCTCCTTCTTCAGCAATAATGAGGGTACGTTCAAACTGTCCCGTCTCCCCATTATTAATCCGAAAATAGGTGGAAAGTTCCATCGGGCACTTTACCCCTTGGGGAATAAAGACAAAGGAACCATCGCTGAAAACAGCAGAATTGAGGGCGGCGAAATAATTATCCCCCACGGGAACCACAGTACCCAGATATTTTTGCACCAATTCCGGGTGTTCTTGCAGTGCTTCCGAGATAGAGCAGAAGATAACTCCGTCTTGGGCGAGTTTTTCCTTGAAAGTAGTGGCAATGGAGACACTATCGAAAATAGCATCTACCGCCACATTCCCCAGTCGCTTTTGTTCGGACAGGGGAATACCCAGCTTTTCAAAGGTTGCCAACAGAGTCGGATCCACTTCCTCCAGACTGTTCAGCTGCTCTTTTTTTTGTTTCGGTGCCGAATAATAAATGATATCCTGATAGTCAATGGGGGGATAAGTTACGTGAGGCCAAGTTGGCTCGGTCATTTTCAGCCATTGGCGATAAGCAGTAATTCGAAACTGGAGCATAAATTCTGGCTCGTTTTTCTTAGCTGAGATGATCCGGATAATGTCCTCATTCAGTCCTCGTTTAATGGTATCCGCCTCGATGTCCGTGACAAATCCGTATTTATAGGGCTGATTAACTAGGGTTTTTACTGTAGCACTCATGTTATCGGTGGGTTCTCTCTCTAGGCAGCAGGTTACAGTTGCTCTGGCGTTTTAGGAGCCAAACTAGTATACACTTGTTAAAGCAACCGTTTTGTTGTTTTACTCTATCTTAGAGTATTTTAACAACAAAGATGTTGTCAAAGTCAAAATTTTTTTTTTAACGGAAATTTCAGCCGGTCGAAAACCATGACCACTACCCACCATCCTTCCACAAAGCAAGAAATTGTCCAATATTTACTTAAAAACGGTCCTTCTACGGCACAACAGCTTGCAAAGGCTTTCCAAATCAGCCTTCAAGGTACTCGCCGCCATCTGAAAGACTTAGAAGACTCTGGACTAATTTCCCATGGATCCGTGCAAAATGGCAAGGGAAGACCAAACTATGTCTATCAGCTCAGTGCTCAGGGACGCTCTCGCGCTCCTCATAGCTATAATGAATTTGCCGTCTCTTTTCTAAATGCCCTAGTGGAAACAGTTCCTGAAGAACAAGTGAATGCGGTATGGTCGAAGCAATGGTCCCGCAAAGCAAGAGAATATCGCGATCGCATCGGTTCTGACTCTCTTAAGGAAAGGATCACTAATTTAGTCCGACTGCGCACCGATGAAGGTTATATGGCAGAATTGCATCTAGAGTCAGGGGGCAAGGGGGAGGTCCAATTTATTATCTTCGAGCACAATTGTGCCATTTCTGATGTAGCAGAATCCTTTCCTACCGTCTGTTCCCACGAGTTGGAAATGTTTGCCGCCATTTTACCTGATTGTATCGTGGAAAGAACCCAATGGATTAATAACGGCGAACCCCGCTGCGGATATTTGATTAAAGCTAAATCATAACTAATGCGAGAACAACCAACATCCCCCATTCAATTTTTAACCAAAGAAGAGTCAGCAGATATAAATGCTGCTTTACTTTCATCAGAAGAAAAATTTATTACTCGCTTAACGATTTCATCTTGGCGACTCTTGCAAATTATTGCCGGACAGTTGGAAGTTCCTCTAGAGGAACTAACCCATAAACAAATAGTAGCATGGTTCGAGCAGGATGGAAAAATTCGCCGAAAACAAGGAAAAGACGCAGCAGTATTAAAATGGTAAATACCTAATTATATTATAATTGAACTATTTGATAATGAAAATTAAATTCAAAGTTCCCAGTATCGCCTGTAAAGTCTGCGGAGAAACTATTACCAATGGAATCAAGACTAAACTGCCCACCGCTAAAGTAGAGGTAGATGTAGCAACAAAAACAGTTACAGTGGAAACTACTGTATCAGAAGATTCAATCCGCAAGATAATTACCGAAGTGGGTCATAAAATGGAATAAACTACCCCCCATGGATGGAAATAAACTACAATAACACCCATTGACTGGCGCAAACCTGGCAATACCTCCCACACTACTATATTTAATCTCATAATGAATGCTCTCCATCCAAGCACAGAGCGTAGGCTCAAAAAAATCCAGCAAATTCCTCACGTTTGGGAAGGCGATCGCTTTAAATTGTCGGGGTTTGAGCCAAACCTAGAGCAAGCAAAGTCAGGAAATGGGGAGTGCATTATCTGGGTGGATGGATCAGAAGGCTTCGTGCGGGCTATGGATATGGTACCGCCAGAAATGGGCCTCGAAGCAATTGTCCGCACTTTGCTGCGAGCCATGGAGAACCCTCACAGCCCAGGAAAACCAGCGCGACCGCAGAAAATAGTGGTGCGGGATCGGGAAATCCAATTTTTCTTGCGCGGTGCGTTGCAAAACCTGGGCATTACCATTGATTACGTCCCTAACCTACCCCTAATTGACGAATTGTTTCGGGGGTTTGAGGAAATGAATAACTCTCAACCTCCTAGTATTCCGCCGAGCTACGAAAAACTGCTAGTAGAAACGGCGAGCCAGATTTGGAAGTTAGAATTTTGGAACTCAATGGCGGACTACGATATCCTGGCTATTGAAATGGATTGGGGAGAGGTTGAAACCCTATACGCCTGTATTCTGGGTATGTTGGGCGAAGAGTACGGTGTGATTCTCTATCGCTCCCTAGATTCCCTGAAGCGATTTCGGGCAGCAATTTTGGCGGAAGACTCAATTGAAGTGCTAGAAAAAGAGTTTCTCACTCAAGATTGTTGGTTTTTGAATTTCGAGCCGACAGAAGATATAGAAGATGAGGT
>JACONB010000273.1 GCA_014323965.1 Prochloron sp. SP5CPC1
CCAGGAGGAACAAAGTCCAGAACCGACTCACCGTCAGCAGTTTGGATGGTAATTTCGTAGCCAACGTATTCTTCTTCGGTAATTTGGGTAATGGTACCAGAAGCAGAAGCCTTATAGAAGGTATTATTGCTCGGATCCCCTGTGGGGTAAACCTGAACGCGACCGCGATTTCCCCCTACATTAACCGCATACTTACCGAAGTGAATATTTTTGTTATCGCGTGGGTTGGGAGAAAGAATGGGGAAAATAATTTCTTGGTATTCTTCACCAGGTAAGGGACCGACGATTACGACATTCTCCTGATCCTCAGTATAGGGTTGGAAATAAGCGTAACCGACTTTTTCCTGCATTTCCTCAGGAATTCTGTCGTCGGGAGCAATTTTAAAGCCTTCCGGCAGCATTAACACTGCCCCCACATTCAAACCCCCTTTAGAACCATCCCCAGTCACCTGTTGGGTCTCTAAATCGTAGGGAATTTTCACCACGGCCTCGAAAACAGTATCTGGTAGCACTGCTTGAGGCAGTTCCACTTCAATGGGCTTCTGAGCTAAATGACAGTTCGCGCAAACAAGTCGCCCTGTAGCTTCCCGAGGAGTTGCTGGGGAGGTTTCTTGGGCCCAGAAAGGATAGGCAGAAGCAGACTGAGGGCTGGCGAAGAACAAAGCAACAGTAGCTATGGCCACCAGCACTATCTTAGTAAGAGATTTCATCGATGTTAATAAATTTTGTTTCCTTTATGCCCACCAGGGGTCTTCGTTAGTGCGGAAATCAGTTTCCTCCCAAGGTGTAAACAGGAGCTTGTCGCTTTCCGTTACAGTGGAGTTAACTAATGCCAGGGAAAGAGGAGCTGGACCTCTGACCACCTTTCCAGTTCCGTCGTACTGAGAACCGTGACAGGGACAAATAAACTTTTCCTTGTTAGCATTCCAAGGAACCACACAACCCAAGTGGGTGCAGACAGCGTTAATGCCGTAATTGGCGATGGCCCCTTCCCCTTCAACTACAATGTAGGTGGGATCTCCTTTGAGTCCTTGAGCCAGAACCCGATCCCCTGGATTGTAAGTGGCCAGAAATTCGCTGACGATCACATCATCTCCCAGAGCATCTTTGGCCGTGACTCCATTGCCTGAGCCTCCACTAGAAGGGGGGATGAAATACTTCACTACTGGGTATAGAGCACCCAAAGCTACCCCGGTTATGGTTCCAAATGTCAGCAAGTTCATGAATTGACGACGTCCCATATCAGGGACATAGTCAGAGCCGGAAAGTTGAGTCATAATTTAGTGTCCGATGGTTTACCTTTGTAAACTGTTCTCATCTTTGTGCCAATTGTCAAGGTCGATTTGCCTGCGCGGCAAGACGAACTTCCACAAGCAGTGTCTTTATAAAGGTTTACAATATTTTATATTATTACATAGATTGGGTTTGTCTCTGGGGTCAAGATGAAAAAAAATCTCCAGTGCGTCAAAAATTATTGATAATAATTTTCAATAGTTTAAGGAAAATCTAAAGATGACAGGAGAAGAACTGCATCAAATTTTACTAAATAAATGGGGCAGGTCCTACGATATTCAGCTGCGCCGAACTAAAGGCAAAATGTACTTCCAAGTAATGTGGAAGTATTTAGAACAAGCATCTTTTCCCATGAACGAGACTGAATATTTGGAACATTTAGACACTGTAGCTAATTATATCAATTCCTGGGGAGAGTCTTCAACAGTTAAAACTTTCATTGTCCAAACTCGGGAACGTCCACGTCTAGGGAAAGCGGTTAGTATTCCCTTGGACTTAGGAGAGCGAACCTCCGAATGGATTTTATAGCACGTACCAGTGACCAGTTACCAATATTAATAGTAGTATATAACAGAGATTGAGACATACTAAATACTGCTTGTGGAGGAAATTGATGAATGTAGTTCGAGAAGATTGTGCAGCCCTGACAATTCTAGAGAATGAATTTTTCATTTTTATCCAGCTGGCGATCCCGCACTTAGGAAGCAATATTTTACTACACTAACACAATATTTCATCTTTTTTATCCCGTTTTTTTAGAATATTCAACACTTCTGCTAGTATGGTAGCGCCAACTACCTGAACTAGCTGCGAGATTGGAAGATAAGGCAAAAGAGAAGTATTTTGATGAAGCAGCCAAGTTAATCCCCCAACTGGAAATGATTTACGAGCAAGTTAAAGCTTTGATATCTAGTTTGAATAGACCTAATAAGTAAAAACACAAAATTAAAATAAATTGAATTTAGTAAATTATCAGTGGATATATTGAACCAAATGATATCCTAATAATTAGTCTAAGATAGACTTGTTAATCAAAAAATGGTAAAATATCATTAGGGATGGGCTGATTGTTTCCGCCAGTCTGTTTTAACTTTAACATAAGTTTGCTGATATAAAGATGAGAAAAATCCTGTTAATAGAAGATGAAAAATTCATTCGTAACGGCCTGGTAGAAATGCTCAATGCTAAAGGATTTGAGGCAATTGGGGCGGCAAACGGCAGTGTAGGAGTATATTTTGCCCGAACGGCCAAGCCCGATCTGATTCTTTGCGATTTAATGATGCCTGAACTAGATGGTTATGATGTACTGAGCATATTACAAAAAGACCCAAATACGGCGGAGATTCCCTTTATTTGCCTAACAGCGGAAAACGACCGGGCAGCATTGCGCCAAATAATGGAACTAGGTGCTAATGATTATCTCACCAAGCCTTTTAGCCAAAAAGAATTGCTGGGTGCTATCTCTACTCACCTAAGTAAAAAGGAGAGACTGAAACAGCAGAACGACCTTGTAGTCGAGCAAGCCATCGCCAATTTTAATAACCAGGTTTACTACGATGGTTTAACCAATCTTCCCAATCGCACGTTGTTGCAAAAGCGATTTGGTAGTATTCTCCTCCAGGGTTCGGGGGATAAAGACTCGGTAGCAGTAGCAGTTCTCAATTTAGACAAGCTGGACCGCATCTTAGATAGTCTGGGAATAGATTACGTTGACTTATTGTTCCAGGGTGTAATCGAGCAACTTCAACCCCTAGTAGGAGAACCGGGGATTGTAGTGCGTTTAAATAGCCAACAGTTAGCTTTGATTGTGCCCGCTGCGGTAGATAGAGTCAGAACCCAGGAAATAGGGGCCAAAATTCTCAAGAAAATAGCCGAACCTCTGAAATTGCTAGAATACGAAATATCTATCAGTGGTAGTGTGGGTATAGCTCATTATCCAGAACATGGCCGAGATTTCGATGGACTGCTGAAATCTGCCAGTGCTGCGAACCGACTTGCTTTGCAAAAGGGAGGCAATCGATACGAATTATATACTGATGTAATTCAGTCAAAATCAAAAGACAAATTGCTTTTGGAGCTGGGTTTGTGTACTGCGATGGAAACAAACCAATTCGTCGCTTAT
>JACONB010000274.1 GCA_014323965.1 Prochloron sp. SP5CPC1
CCAAAACATTGGCAGAGTTGCAAGCTACCCAAAAAGGATTGATCCAATCAGAGAAAATGGCCGCATTAGGAAAACTAGTAGCAGGGGTAGCCCACGAAATTAATATTCCTTTGGGAGCGATTACTTCCTCCGTGAGAAATATCGCTAATTTTTGGCAGACTCATCTTTTGGAGTTACCGTCTTTTTTCCAAAAAATATCTGCGGAAAGAAAGCAGTATTTCTTGGCATTACTAGAAAAATCAACTCAAAAGGATATCTATTTATCTACTAGAGAAACGCGAAAAATAAAAAAAGATTTGGTGCGTCAATTAAAAGAACAGGAGGTTGAAAATCCTCAGAGTATCGCCAATATTTTAGTTAGTATTGGAGTTACAGTAGACATCGGACCCTTCCTAGGGCTCATTAAAGATCCAGAGGGAGAAAGTATTTTAAAGATGGCGGATCAATTTGCCAAAGCTCAGACCAGCACTAGAACCATCGCCACTGCTTCGGAAAAAGCAGCTAAAGTTGTCTTTGCCCTAAGAACCTACGCTCGTCATGACTTGGAGGGAGCGAAAATTAGAGCACATATTCCAGAAGGTATTGAAACAGTATTAACCATTTATCATAATCTTCTTAAAAGAGGAATAGAAGTAATCAGAAACTATGAGCAAAACTTACCAGCAATACTCTGCTATCCCGACGAACTGAACCAAGTTTGGACCAATCTAATTCACAATGCCATTCAAGCAATGGCAGAAAAGGGAACTCTAACCATTGAAGTGGGGGAGCAAGAGAGCTGGATCACAATCATAATTAGGGATAGCGGTTCGGGAATTCCCCCAGAGATAATACCGGACATATTTAATCCTTTTTTTACAACCAAACCAGCAGGAGAAGGCAGTGGCTTAGGGTTAAATATTGTCAAGAAAATTATTGAGAAACATCAAGGAACAATAGAAGTAAAGTCAATCCCTGGAAACACAACTTTCACCGTATCTCTACCCAAAGAATAAATGTGAGGGAAAATAACCAACCACCAGAGGGAGCAATGTCTGAAGCAGCAATTCTATGGATCGATGATGAAATAGCCATTTTAAAAAGCTTAGAAATAGAACTACACGCAGCATTTGGAGATACTTATATCTACGAATTTGCCGAAAGTGCAGATGAAGCCCTAGAAATAATCCATGAACTAAATGAAAAAACAGTGCGAATACTGATTATCGTCTCAGACTGGTTGATGCCGAGAATGAAAGGATCAGGTTCATGAAAAATATCCCCAGATTATCAAATTAATGCTCACAGGGCAAGCTGACGAGGAAGCCATCGAACGCTTGCATAAGCCTTGGAATGCTGAGGAATTAATCGCCACAATTAAAACCGCTTTAGCCAAATCATAATGGTTTTGTTTTTTGGTGGTTCCCGCTGTCACTGCTCTTGGCAATAGATGATGCGATGTTAGGGCTGCTAGGGTTCACCATCACCTCTCTTGTTTTTGGCACTACAACTAAATCCATATCTGACCTCGGGATTGCTCCTAATAGAGCCTGATCTCCCATCACTAGTGCACCTGCAAAACCAACTCTATTTTTATAGCGCAGTTCAATTGGACCAACGTAGGGTACAAGTTTTTGACTTCCATCTGCTAATGTAACCTCCTTTTTATCAATCTCCTGAAGCCTTAGTTGGATTTGGATGTGTGCTGGAATGCAGAGATGAACTGAGCCAGTATCTGCCAGTGCATCAACCTCTACAGGATTCAATTCAGGGAGTATCGGATTTCTCAACCGAATTCTTGCGTTGGTTAAACCCATTAAAGCTTCCTCTTCACTAGTCAACTTCTCTAATGTCCCTATTTTACCAAGAAAATTTACTTTTTGATAGGCTTTCTGAAAACCCACGCGGGAAAGGCTCTACGAAGAGTGCGATCGCCTTCATCATCCACACCCCCATGGTGCCATTAGTTTGCTAGACTAGGATAGTAAGGAAAGAATCATGGCATCTGTGGAGCAGTTAATGGAAGAGGCCTTATCTTTACCCAGTGCATTGAGAGCATTATTAGCTACTAAGCTGTTTGAAAGCCGACCGTTAGATAAAGACGACACGGTCCAAAAACTTTGGGCCACTGTTGCCAAAAAGCGTCGAGATGAAATCCTCAGCGGTACGGTTCAACCTATTCCAGGAGAAGAAGCTTTAGCTAGGGTAAGACAACTTTGATAAAATAACCGCAGAGACACAGAGGACACAGAGAAAGACAGAAGAAAATGGCTGATTCATTGTATCAAAAGAATATTTTATTGAGGTTAGGGGCGCAAGATTCTATTTTTACCAACCTTTGTAGCTAACTCAGGATAACCAGCTTCAATGAGAGCGCGATCGCGAATACGACAAGCATCGCACAAACCGCAAGGCTCCTCCTCTCCCCCATAGCAAGACCAAGTTAACTCAATGGGTACTCCCAGGTCCACGGCGCGACGGACGATATCTACTTTAGAATCCTTAATTAAAGGAGCTATTAATTGGGTTGCTTTTCCTTCTGTCCCTACCTTAGAAGAAAGGTTAGCCAGTTGCTGATAAGCTGCCAAATACTCCGGGCGACAGTCGGGGTAACCGGAATAGTCCACTGCATTGATTCCCAGGTAAATTGCCTCGGCGTTTTTGGCTTCCGCAAGGGAAAGGGCAATAGCAATAAATACTGTATTCCTTCCGGGGACGTAAGTAGAAGGAATGACTCCTGGTTGGACTCCGTCTTGAGGTAAAGCAAGGGACTTGTCCGTCAGGGAAGAACCACCCCATTGAGATAAATTTACATCAGTAATAAAATGTTCTTTAATTCCCAGAGCTTGGGCGATTTTCTGGGCTGCTTCTAATTCCCGTTCATGACGTTGACCGTAACAGAAGGAGAGAGCAATGAGTTGGTAACCATGGCCAAGAGCAACAGCAGCGGTGGTTGCGGAGTCTAAACCCCCGGATAGTAATATGACAGCAGTGGCCATTTTTGATTATCTAACTTTCAGGAATTTGTGAGTCTGGAGACTAATCCGCCATTCTGGGTGATGTAAAACGTATTGTAGGATTAACTCTTGACTGGTGTCCGTGTTCCATTCTGGTTGCAGGTATTTGACGGTTTCCGGTGGAACCTTAGCTGCTTGCTCTTCTGCCCATTTTAAATCCGAATCATTGGCTACGACAACTTTTAATTCCTGGACATGGTCATATACACTGAAATGAGGTGGTTTGAATTTTTTTGGGGAAAAGGTTACCCAATGAAATTTGCCGCTGAAAAGATGAGCACCAGAAGTTTCTAAGTGAAGGGGTATTCCTAAGTCTCTGAGTTCTTCCGTTAAGGGATCCAGATTGTGGAGCAAAGGTTCTCCCCCGGTAATAACGATTATAGCGGGATTAGCGGTTTTTGCC
>JACONB010000275.1 GCA_014323965.1 Prochloron sp. SP5CPC1
TCGGACTTTGCTCACCTCTGAGTTGGGGATAGATTACGATTTGGTGAATGCTGTTTTGGCTGAGGGTGACTGGGAGTATGGGAATCGGGCCTTGGCGGATTTATTAGATGTGCCCCGTCGCGCTCTCTTCCTCCAAGAAATTCGTCATAATGGTTTGTTGGAACAGATATATGAGACGGTGAATCGTTCCACTCGTTTGGCACGACAGGGGGATTTAGATACCCAAGAGTTAAACCCGGAAATGGTGGTAAATACCTCACTGTTTGAGCAATCTTCCGAAGGTGCTCTTTATGAGGCTTTAGTACAGTTGGTACCCCAAACTGAGGAAGTGAAAAGGGAGGGCAATTATCAATTGTTAGTGGATGGGTGTCTGGCGATCGCTCCTATTGTCCAGGAGTTTTTTGATGGGGAAGATAGCGTGTTGGTCATGGCAGAAAATCCCGATATTAAGCGCAATCGTCTCAATCTTTTGGGTTTGCTGCGGAATCATTCCCGAGTATTAGCTGATTTTGGTCAGATTGTTAAGATGGTGCATCTTCCCAAACGGGAGGACTCCCAACTTGAAGAACTCGAAGGATAATTTCCTTGAGAGGACTTTGAGTAGCATTCATGATTATTTCTTCGTAAGGAAAGAGAGAGGATAGCTCATATTAGCTGCCAAACCCAGAATAGCACGATCGCGCCATTGATAGAGTAATGTTCCCTGAGAGTCAAAGAGAAAAGTGCCTCCTTGTTGAGTCAAATAGTCTCCCTTTGGTACGTAGGTTTTCCACTTACTTAATATCTCTACCATGTTCCGCTACCTTAGGGTAGCCAGCTCGAAGGGTAGCTGAAATCCTTTCCCTCCTGCTAAGTTCAAAAAGGAGCCTTTCAGATTCTAGTTGGCGGTGTAGTTGAGCATTAGGATCCACAAAAAGCAGGGAAATCCTGTATAATTACAAAATTGGTTCCCAGAAGCTCTATCCCCAATACCAATCGCCCGTATAGCCAACCCTTCCTTAGTAAGCAGTTCTGCTTCCCTTTGCAGCCACCAAGTGGATTCCAAACTGTCGAAATCTCCTAATTGAGACCATATTAACACCAACAGACGAGGTGCGGATTGAGTATTTTCTATAATAGGGGCGATCGCTCCGTCACTAACTCTCTCTCGCTGGGTTTGATTTAAAATTGAATAGATATTTATCATATCGGGTATTATAACCGCAGATGATTGCGAAGCTTTGCGTTAGCAACCGCGTAAGCGTCCCGCCCTTGGCGGGAGCAGATGAACACAGAGAATTTTAGGCTTGGGACTGTTATCTTGTTACCCTTGTCCCTCTTCCTGCGCCCCTAGAAAAGACCACTTTATCGGCGCACATTTCCCATTATCCAAATCTTACCTTATAAAATATCTCTTGGTCAACCCATTTTTTAGAATAAGTGTGAGAAACTATAACAAACACAATAACCAACAAGGAATGAAAGCATACGTTATCGGATTGGGACGATCGGGAATAGCAGCAGGAAGGGTCTTAAAAAGAGATGGTTGGGAAGTAATACTATCGGATCGCGCTTCTTCCCCCACTCTCCAAGAAACCCAACAGGAACTAGAAGGAGAAGGAATAGCTGTAAAACTGGGACACACCCCCACCCTGGAACCAACTGACCTACCTAAACTGATAGTTATGAGTCCGGGAGTACCCTGGGACACCCCTTTCCTAGTAGCAGCGCGAGAGCAAAACATCGATACTATCGGTGAACTTGAGCTAGCTTGGCGTTACCTCAAATCTACCCCATGGATAGGTATTACGGGTACCAACGGCAAAACTACTATAACGGCTTTACTTGCTGCTATCTGCCAAACAGCTGGACTTAATGCCCCTGCTTGCGGTAATATAGGTCATGCTGCCTGCGAATTAGCTCTAGGAGAGGATAAACTGGATTGGATTATAGCAGAAATTAGCAGCTATCAAATCGAATCTTCTGCCCAACTGGCTCCCAAAATCGGGATCTGGACTACCCTTACCCCAGATCACCTCAAGCGTCACCACACTTTAGCTAACTACGCCAAAATTAAAGCATCTCTAATGAGACGATCTGGTGAACAGGTGTTTAATGGAGATGACCCCTATTTACACAGTATACAAGAAGATTGGCCCAATGCTTACTGGGTTAGTATTAAAGGGAAAAAAGAATTAATTGGTTCGCAAGCAAAAGGAGTATATATAGAAGATGGTTGGGTAACTGCCTTTGGGGAATTAATCTTACCCGTCGCCTTATTTAAAATGGTAGGGGAACACAACCGTCAAAACCTATTAATGGCAGTAGCAGCAGCGAGACTAGCAGGAATAGAACGGGAGGCCATAGTTCAAGCTATCACTTCTTTCCCCGGAGTCCCTCACCGTTTAGAATATATTCGCACCCTCCAGGGGGTAGACTACATCAACGATAGCAAAGCAACTAACTACGATGCTGCTCAAGTGGGTTTAGCAGCAGTGAAGGCCCCTACTATTTTAATAGCTGGAGGAGAACCTAAGGAAGGAGACGATACTGCTTGGTTAACAACCATAAAGGAAAAAGCAGCCGCAGTCTTACTCATAGGGGAGGCAGCCCCCAGTTTTGGCGATCGCTTAAAAGAGTCCGGTTACCAGTCCTATGAGATAGTGGAAACCATGGCTAAAGCAGTAGTCAGAAGTAGAGAATTAGCAAAAACCCAAGATGCGGCTGTGGTCTTATTATCCCCGGCTTGTGCCAGTTTCGACCAATACCGCAGTTTCGAGGGGAGAGGGGACCATTTCCGCCAACTATGCTTAGAACTTTGACATCCTCTCCATCCAGAGGGCTCGCTACTTAAAAACTGACGCATCTCCCTTCCAAGGTACCTATTGCTTCTGTTAGCCCTAATGAGATATAGGTTAAGACTCCACATTAGAAAGTATTTAAATTATTGGAATAATAAATGTCACTAGATGGACAATTTTAATTTTGTTGGTAATTTTCCTTCCCTTTGAATATTTGGTTTATTTTAGATTTGGAGAGCTGGTGAGAGTGAGGTAGTAGGTCTTTTAGTTCAAGTTTGAAAGTCATGATGATCAATCCATTTAAAGTTATATATCTACCGCCCATTATACACATCTAAAATAGGTCAGCACCCCAAATGTTGAATCTTGTTCAAAACTTTACATATTCTCTGTGTCCTCTGCGCCTCTGCGGTTCAACAAAACTCTTTCTATGTTGGTGCTGTTGGGTTTCGTACCTCAACCCAACCTACAGCCCAAAACTCAGACTAAAGCTTCCAAAGCAGCCCCCACCACCCGATAGTCTTCATCCTGTCTTAATTGAACCAGAGCGTCCTTTGCCTCCTGTACCTCAAATTTGCCCAAAGCCCTGGCTACTCGCACTCTAACACGCCACCACT
>JACONB010000276.1 GCA_014323965.1 Prochloron sp. SP5CPC1
ACCAGCGAAGAGCAGCCTGTTGCCATTTTGGTCAGGGGAATCCCTGAGAGCAGTTTAAATACTTTGCTTTGGAATACCTTTGGATGGCAATTGTTGGCTTGTGCATTGGTTTTGTGCGCTGGTATTGCCATGACCTGGTTCCTAAGGGGATCCATTGTCAAACCACTCAAGAAGCTGACTGATGTGGCTGAAGATTTCTCCGCTGGTAACAGGGAAGTGCGAGCTGAAACAAGCAGCTCTGATGAAATCGGTCTCTTAACTGCTACTTTTAACGAGATGGCCGATAATATCGTTGCTTCTGAAACTAATTTAAGTAACCTTGCCCGTCAGCGAGAAGTAGAGGTGCAAAAGCAGCGTCAGGAAAAGGAACGCCTACAGCAAGAAGTGATTCAGCTGCTGTTGGAAATCGAAGGAGCCCAGGACGGAGATTTAACTATCAGGGCGAAAGTTACAGACGGGGTTGTGGGTTCTATCGCCGACGCTTTCAACACCACTATTGGGAAACTGCGCCAACTGCTTTTAGCAGTGGAGAAAGTTTCTGAGCAAGTGAGCAACCGAGCCCGCAGTGGGGAAAATTCTGTCCTGGAACTTTCTCATGCAGCGAAAAACCAATCAAGAGAAATCGATCGCGTTCTGGACAATGTGGGAGAAATGAACTCCTCCATCAGTGAGGTGGCTAATTCTGCTGCATTAGCTGCCAAGATTGCTCGTAGGGCTAGGACTGAAGCAAGGGTTGGGGATACCACCATGGATAGAACCGTCGAGAGTATTGAAAAGATACGGGGAACCGTGGCATTGGGGGCGAAGAAAGTGAAGCAACTAGCGGAGTCTTCTCTGGAAATTTCCCAGATTGTGGCGATTATTTCCGGTATTTCGGAAAAAACCAACGTTTTGGCTTTTAATGCTTCTATTGAAGCTGCTCGTGCCGGAGAAAATGGTCAGGGCTTTCGGGTGGTAGCCGATGAAGTCCGTCGCTTGGCAGACCGGGTCCAACAGGAAATCGGCGCGGTCTTGCAGACAATGGATGTGGGTACCACTGAGGTGGTCACTGGGACGGAGCTGGTAGGGAAAACAAAGGAAATCTTACAAGATTTGGTCAAAACGAGCCAAGAAATTGACCATTACCTCCAGACCATTTCTCAGAGTACCATGGCCCAAACCCATTCCTCTCAACAAATTAATGAGACTATAGAAGATGTGGCAGCCATCGCCCTTACCACTTCTACTGAAGCTCTTGACGTGGTTCAATCTCTGTCCAGTTTAGTGTCGTCCTCGGAAACACTCTCCTCATCAGTTGCCCAATTCCGCTTAAAATCTTGAGGGTTGACACACAAGTATAACTATTATGACTTTCCAGTTAGACCAAGCAACCTTACAATCAATCACTCAAGAAGTGCGCCAGTGCTTTTTGGAGCTAGATGCCCCAGAATATATGAAAATCCTGGAACGGGGTCTGGAAAACCGGGATGGGGATTTTAAATCTCTTTTGCGGGCGGCTCATTCCCTCAAAGGGGGTGCAGGGGTTTCCGAACTTCCCAGTTTACATAATTTAGCTCACAAGCTGGAAGATCTGCTCCAAATAATGGAAAAAGGAGAGGTGCAAGTTGACATCCTCCCCACCGGAGGATGTCAATGTAACTGCCCTGCAACAGGATTTAGAAGATTCCTTCGCCAGGGTGGAAGAATTATCAGCTGATACCCCAGAAGAAATAGTCAGGGAGTGTTTGGAAAATTTCTGCGCTGAATGTTTGTTCTTGGGGGAGACTTTAGATTTGGTCTGGTTAATTGAAGGAGTGGCTCCCTTGGAAGCGGTTCGTTAGAACCAGCGGAAAGTAAGGAAGCAGAAGACGCAGTTTTCGATTTTGCCGAGGACAATACACCCCACTCCTCTATTCCCGATACCTCTTTGTCCCATTTGCGAGTGCCGCTGAAACAGTTGGAAGAAATAACCAATACAGTTGAGGAACTAATCCTTACCCAAGAGCGGCTCAGGGAGCAGCAGCAGCAATTAACCCAGGCAAATCTAAGCCTGGGGCAACTTGCCCACCAGTTTGAGCCTCTTCGGGAACAAATCCAATCTTTCTACGACCAGTTGGCTATTACTCCCGAAGGCAGGCAAAGCCTGCCTTGATTAACGGCTCCCCCCAGGCTATGGAATTCGATAGACTGGAATTAGACCGCTTTACTACCCTTCACAGCAGTTTGCAAACTTTTCAAGAATTAATGCTTAGGGTGCGGGAAGTTAGGTAGGATATTAATTCAATTATATTTAAGTTATATTAAAACCTTTAAGGTATGTCTATTAATAAGCAAATAAACTTTATGATAGTGTGAATCAGTGGCGCCTAGTGACCTTCGGACTTTTAGCCAGGCGGTTTTTGCCTCTAATAGAAAACCTGAATCGACGCTATGATGATAAATCAGTTGTCTTAGAAATTCAAGGGGAAGAAGTTTTAGTAGACCAAGTTTTGCTAGAACAATTACAAACTCCCTTAACCCATTTACTGAATAATGCTTTTGACCATGGCATTACTCCGAGGGCTGCAAGGGTAGACAATGGCAAGCCTGAAACTGCTACCATTGTGCTGAAAGCGGCGATGGAGCAGAACCAACTAGTCATTACTATTACAGACGACGGTGAAGGGATAAATCTGGAACAGGTGTATAGGGTAGCTGTAGAAGTGCGGCTCGTTCCCTGTGAAAGTCGTGGCGTAAGCCAAATATAAGCAGGGGCTTGGTTTAACGGAAGGCTTAGGCTGACCGTAAAGGCTAAAAACTCAGAGAGAATGTAAGCCTGGAAACGGGCTGAAAACCTGAGAAATCCTACCTGAACGGAGGGACCCGCAAGGGAAACAAGGAGAGAAATTAGGTGATTGTAAAAGATTACCGAAACTCTAAGGTAGTGATAACCCAGCCTGCTACTGAATGAACTATGAGGGTGAGCACACGGACAGAATCGTGTTAAGCAAGCCCCTCCCGTGAAGGAATCACGTGAATCCCTATCTGCATCGCGCAGAGGCGCTCCGGCACGGAGGATTTATAAACAGGCGTTTGAAGCGCTCATCCATACCGTGCTATCCTCTGCGCCTCTGTGCCTTAACTTAACGTGAATCGTCTACGAAAAGACCTAAGTTACAACACTGCGAAAATCGTTGATACGCAGAAGAGAGGCCGAAAGAAATTCGTAAAGCTAATCTATGGCATTTATATTCCCGAATTGGCCTGCTCAGGCGCGGCCGCGCCTGAGCAGGGGGTCAAGGGATGAGTTCCAAGGGTTCAAACAATAGTTTATTCGGAACTCGTGATGACTTACTCAACTTCCTCAGAAGACGGGGATTCCAAGCCTTAAGTCAATGAGGTGGAACCAGATGATTACTGGTTTATCGGAAGAGTGAGGGTAAGAAGGGCGTAATTGCCCGAAGGGTTCTATAGAGAAGATAACAAGTCGTAATTATCAGAGCAGAAAATGGAGCCTAAATTGTGAAAATCACTAAAGTGGTCCCAACTGAATACCGCAGTCTAACAGCCTTAAAGCTACACATGTCAGCTTTGCTGTGCATGGAGCGGATTGGCAGGAAGGCTGACGATGTCTGGAAGGATTTGCTGTGGAAGAAATTCAACAGGCAAGTCTTTCGGTTACAGCGTGCTATCTTCAAAGCGCAAAAGAATGGTAATAAAGCTAAAGTCGAACGCTTACAACAACTCTTATTACAGAGTCGTGCAGCCCAAGGTCTAGCCGTACAGCAAGTTACTCAGAACAATAGAGGAAAGAAGACCCCCGGAGTGGATGGGAAAACAGCCTTGACTACAAAGGAAAGGCTGATTCTATGCCAGCGTCTGAATAGACATTGGTACAAATGGAACCATAAACCACGCTCGTTGGGTAAATATCCCCAAGTCTAACGGTAAGTTAAGGGGATTAGGCATTCCTACTATCGCAGATAGAGCATGGCAATGTTTGCTGAAATACGCGGCAGAACCTGCTTATGAAGCGACTGCCGGAGAAAGAAGTTACGGCTTCAGACCCGGTCGCTCTGCCCAAGATGCCCAAAAGCTGATTTTCGATAATCTGAAGAGTAGAAGTAACGGAAAGTACAAACTGATTCTGGAAACAGATATTAGTAATTGCTTTCCTGAGATAGACCATAGAGTCATTCTCAAAGGAGTTGTCCTTCCTAAAGAAGCGTTGAAAGGATTGAAGAAAGCAGTCAAAGTGGGTGTCAAAGGAGAATACCCCTCCAGTGAAAGAGGAACACCTCAAGGTGGAGTTATTTCACCTAACTTGGCCAATATCGCCTTAGATGGATTCGAGAACCTAGGGATGGACCAATGGAAAGGGAGACGCAGAAGCGGAACTCAGATAAGGGGTATAAGGTATGCTGACGATGCGGTCTTTGTTTGTAAGGCCGGAGCTAATATCCAGAAGCTAAGGCAAGATATAGACGCATTTCTTGATGCTAGAGGGCTAAAGATTAATGAAGCTAAGACTAAGGTAAGTAAAGCGAGGGATGGATTTGACTTCCTAGGATGGCGCTTTAGGGTAAATTCCAGAGGAGTCTTTAAATTTACACCGAGTCAGAAGAATTATGCAAACATAAAAGAAAAAATCAAAAAGACCTGGAATAACGGATCATCTACTGAGGCACGCCTGAAAAGGATAGGGTCTCAGGTCCGAGGATGGAGGCAGTATCACACTAGCTGTGATATGGGTAAGCACGAGCTATGGTCACTAAATAGGTGGATTTGGAAGAAGTTGAGAGCTGAAAAGCGACGACAGGCTACCAAGGAAGCGGAGAAGTTGAGGAAGAAATTGCTCAAAGGTCATAGTAAACGAAAAGGGTCAGCAAAAAGAGAAGCTACAAGTCTTCAAGTTAAAGGGGCTTTCCCAGCTGTTCCCTGGAAAGTAAATTCTCATATTATGGTCAAAGGTACAGCCTCACCTTTTGATGGCAACATAGCTTATTGGGTTGGACGGAACTCTAAGTTATACGATGGCCCTACGGCTGAAGCCATAAAACGTCAAAAAAGTAAGTGTTTGCATTGCAATCTACCGTTCTTGGAGATATATGGTCCCGTGGAATTGCACCACATCGATGGGAACCATAACAACTGGAATCGTAAGAACCTAGTTGCTCTCCACCGACCCTGTCACCAAGTACAGAAGATTCATTCTTCCTGTATTAAAGATGGGAAGCGGAAGCGTGCTGTAAAGGCGTAGAATTACCTAAGCCGGATGAGGTGAAAGTCTCACGTCCGGTTTATCCCAGAGGTGCCCTCTGGTAACAGAGGCATCGACTCTAATCAATGCTGGTAAATTTTCTGATCCAAATACTTCAGTAAATCTCGATGTCACGGAAGAAGTCAGTCCGTCTGTCCAAACCAAAGGGTTGCCATCCAAACCTATTACTATTACTATAACTAATGTTGGTCAAGGTATCTCCGAAGAGGAACAGGAATATATTTTTGATAGATTCCGTCGCGTTAAAGGGGATACTGACGGAAGTACTAAAGGGATCGGCTTGGGTTTAGCTTTGGTTAAGTCCTTAGTGGAACATATCCATGGTACCATTGAAGTCTCTAGCTACCCATCAGATCATCCTTCTACTTTTGTCACTTCCTTTAAACTGAGTCTAATCCGGTTTCCATCTGAGCTTAAATAAATACATAATTTTAATAATTTAATTTTCTTAAATCAAACAAAATTGGGTATATATTAACAATGCCTCTCTTAGCTATAGTAAATATTCGGTTCCCTATTCCCTATCCCCTATTGCCTCTACACTCTCCAGAAACTTATAGGGGGATAGGGTGATAGGGGGATAGGGTGATAGGGGGATTTTTCGCCAAATATCTCGCTTTAAAGTTCACACTTTCCCAACCGGACCAGCTCCCCAACTCCCCATCTGGCCACCCAGTTTCTCATTTGATTTTGGGGGCGTGAGCGTTCTCCAGGAGCAGGTAACTGTTTGACCCAGGGTTATTTGTTATTTATATGCAATTTTTATCAAGACGACAAACAACAAATAACTCAGTGCGGCTCGTTCCCTGTGAAAATCGCGGCCTAACAACCCAAATATAAGCAGGGGCTTGGTTTCAGGCCAAAAGCATGAGTGCAATCTAAGCCGGGAAACTAGCTGAAAAACTCAAGCATTCCTACCCGAACGAAGAGATCCGCAAGGGGAACAAAGAGAGAAATTAGGTGATTCTGAAAAGGATTACCGAACCTCTAAGGTAGTGATAACCCAGCCTGCTACTGAATGAACTATGAGGGTGAGCAGCTGGTCAAAATCAGTAACACA
>JACONB010000277.1 GCA_014323965.1 Prochloron sp. SP5CPC1
ATAACCCTACCACCGCCACTGCCCCCAGGGAATTCTTTACGGAAATTGTCGCCTTCGCTCGTCACTACAATCTTATCCTCGTCCATGACTTAGCCTATGCAGAAATTGCCTTTGACGGCTATAAACCCACCAGTTTATTAGAAATTCCCGGAGCCAAAGAGATTGGAGTAGAGTTTCATACCCTCTCTAAGACCTATAATATGGCAGGTTGGCGGGTTGGTTTCGTTGTGGGTAATTCCGATATTATTCAAGGGTTGCGCACCTTGAAAACCAATCTAGACTATGGTATTTTTGCCCCAATTCAAACAGCAGCCGAAACCGCATTACAATTACCTCATACCTATATTAAAGCAGTCCAGGAAAGGTATCGTCAAAGACGGGATTTTTTGCTGGCAGGTTTAGCTGAATTGGGTTGGCAAATTACCCCCTCCCAGGCTACCATGTATTTGTGGGTTCCTTGTCCTCTAGGTATGGGTTCCACAGAATTTGCCCTGACAGTTTTGGAGAAGACAGGAGTGGTTGTAACCCCTGGAAATGCTTTTGGCCAAGGGGGAGAAGGATATGTGAGAGTCAGTTTAATTGCAGAGTGCGATCGCCTACAGGAAGCCTTGAGAAGGTTAAAGCAAGCAGGTATTTCTTCTTCACAAATCAATTAATCAGTCCCCTTGGCGCCTTTGCGCCTTTGCGCGAGACTCTCCTTTCCTTTTAAAATAAGAAATAACTACCAACCCTTCTATTACTAGGATAGCTGGCAGGTCACTGGTTTCAAAAGGTACTTGTTGTAATGGGTGGCCCACGGAAAGTTTAATATTGTTGCTGTAGAATGCCTCTTGAAGGCCTGGAAGTGTTGTGCTTCTGCTCCGAGAAAATTCAAAAGTGAACTTGTTCACTTGGTTCAAATGATCATAATAAAAACTCCATTCATAATAATAAAGTAGACGCCTCTCGTTATCTACATACTCATAAGTCTGTCAGGGTTACCTTATGTATGCTTTGAGAACCACTCCTCTACTAACATTAATATCATAACTCTTTATAGTATGGGGACGAGCAAATATGAAGTCGCTTAAATCTACGTATATTGTATTCGTTTGTGGTGACTGGATCTCGAATCCACTCAAAGTCCACCTTTCTTGATCCCGACTGTTATCTCTTAATCCACTAATAGCGAAAGAACCAAAAAGAGGATTACAATGGTATTCCAAATGAGTCCTAGTAAAACGTTTTGGACAAAGATGATCTGGATTTCCACCACCCTGAAAATTAAAGAAGATAGTACTTAAAGCTGTTGCCGGGTTTGTCAGTCCTAAGGTGAGGGTTGAGGTGAGAATAAGTTTAAATATGAAATCTTTAATATTATACATATTACGAATTTCGATTTATACTCTTCATTTGATACCTATGATAACCACCATATACCCTCCCAATTCTAAAGTTTTTGTAAAGTTTTCCCTCCCTCAAGCCAAAAACATAAACTAATAAATAATTACAGTTAATAAATTTTGTTAATTATTGCCTACCTAAGTGATGGAAGTAGCACCTAGAAATTACGTGCTGGTACGTGTTTCACACATACCCCGTTCTTGCAATTTCCCGATAAAGAACTCTTCCAAAGAGGGACGAGCTAAATTAAGACTGAGCAGTTGAGCTTCCATAAGACGGAGACCAGCCATAAATTCTTGAGGTTCTCCTTGGAGTTCACCGCACCAACAATCACCCTTCCAACGGAGGTTAGTTAGCCACCGTTGCAGCCCCTCTTCATTCCCCCCCTTTACTGTAACCTGATAACTATCCCCCGTACCCAAAAGTTCCGACAGAGTTCCACTGCAAATTAATTCTCCCCGAGCGAGAATGGCGATGCGATCGCATATTTGAGCTACATCTCCCAAAACGTGAGAATTAAAGAAAATGGTCTTCCCCTGTTCTTTCAGGGAGAGAATAATTTCCCGGATCCGGTAACGTCCAGTGGGGTCCAACCCGGACATAGGTTCATCCAAAAATACCACTTCCGGGTCATTAATTAAAGCTTGAGCCATACCCACCCGTTGCAGCATACCCTTAGAATAGCGACCCAGTGGCTCTTTCTTTGTGGTGGACTGAGCCAACCCCACCAACTCTAAAAGTTGGGGAATGCGAGTCTGGTATAAGGACTTGGGAATTTGAAACAGTCTAGCAGTAAACTGCAAAAACTCCCAAGCAGTCAGGTAGTCGTAGAAATAGGCATTTTCCGGTAAATAGCCAATGCGTTGCTTTACCGCTCTATCCCCCAAAGGACGACCCAGCAGCACTCCCCGTCCAGAAGTGGGACGGACGATACTCAACAGGATTTTCAACAGAGTGGTTTTCCCCGCACCATTTGGACCCAGTAAACCAAAGGTTTCTCCCGGTTCCACCGTCAAGGAGCAGTTTTGCAAAGATTCAACTTTTTGGTTCAGCCAAAAGCCAGTGCGGTAAACTTTGCCCAAACCCCAGGTTTGGACCACTGGCATTTTTGCCTCGGTAACAGAATTCATTCTGAGCAATCAATTCTAAGCTGAGGGGTGGGTAAAATGGCACAGAGCAATAGCTAGTCGAATGAGAGTCTTTTTTTTTTGCCGTACTCCCTCCCGATTATATGATAGCCACAAAATTTTAATTGGTCAACCCCTATTTAAGAAAAAAACTCAAACCTAGATAGGAAAAGGGAAACAGGGTCATTTTTTCTTCATCAGCTTTTTTAAAAGACCAAAGTGTGACTTGATGTCATAGTTGAGTCATAATCAGAATGTGCCCTGTGGTACAAGTCATTCGCAAAGAAAAGAAAATGTTGAAAAAACTCAGTTTAGTTCTGTCCACCATCTTATTGGCGATTGCCACCTTAGCTATGTCCCCAGCCCCAGCTCATGCAGCTACTGTAGAGGTACAAATGGGTGCCAGCAGCGGTCCCCCCCTACAATTCGTTCCCAACACCGTTACCATCAGCCCTGGAGACACGGTGAAGTGGGTGAACAACAAGTTCGCCCCTCACAATGTGGTCTTCCAAGGAAGCTCAGCTGCCAAACTATCTCATAAACAGTTAGTATTTAAACCAGGTGAGTCTTTTGCCACCACATTTGATAAACCCGGAACTTACAGCTATTTCTGCTCACCTCATCGCAGTGGGGGTATGGTGGGTAAAGTGATTGTCCAATAGAAGATGAAGTTTGACAGCTTGTCTTTTGACATAGTTACCCATTTGGGATCAGGATCCAGGTAAAACCTGGATCCTAAGAGGAAAAGAACCTTGAAAAAACTACTATTTGCTGTCCTGCTAGTTTTAACATTCATTACTTTCAGCTTCCCCAGTCCCGCTTTTGCTGCTGGGGACGCAGCTAACGGAGCCCAAGTCTTTCAAGCTAACTGCAACGCTT
>JACONB010000278.1 GCA_014323965.1 Prochloron sp. SP5CPC1
GGCTTCAGTGCCGCAGAAATAAAGACAATATACATCAATAATGGAGCGCAACTTTTTCCACCCCTTAATCTGGGTCAAGAAATTTGGCAACGACTAGCCCAAGTGATTAGTGCTCTGATTCCTCGACCGATTGCTGAAACTGGACCCGACGATCGGTTTCCCTTCAGTTACCCTTTGTTTGATGGTACGGCGCTCAAAAAAGTCCTGGAATCTGTTTTTGGTGATGCGGTTTTGAAAGATATCCAAACCAAGAGTAAACGCCTAATTGTCACGGCCTACAATTGCATCCATTCAGTTCCAGTCATTTTTGATAGTGAAAATTCTGAGCAACATCAGGTCAAGCTTGTGGATGCGTTGATAGCCTCTTCTGCTTATCCAGGTGCTTTTCCAAGCCATGTGGTTGATGGTGTTCCGTTAATAGATGGTGGATTAGTGGCCAATAACCCAGCCTTAGTTGCCCTCACTGAATATGTAGGAGACGAGGATGTCCCTAAAACCGGAAATGTTCTGTTAGCTGCCTTTGGTTCGGGTAGTACGGTACTCAGCTTTGATACCCAGGAATCTCAAAATATGGGCATGTTGGATTGGACTTTTCCATTTGGGAACCCCTTATTAAGTGTAGTTTTTGGCGGACATTCTAACATTACAAATAAGGTATGTCGTATTCTGCTCAATGCCATCGTTGGTGATTCATCTAAAACTTCCTACTTCCGATTTAACCCCCATATCTTGACTATAAACTGTGTTGCCTCCAAGTCTATTAAAAAAGATGTAACAGATTTGGTTTTCGTCACGAAGGAGCAAAAGAAAGGATTTGATACTGCCAACCTCCAGTACAGTAGCAAGAATACCCTAGAAGAAATTGCTGCTCAATATCTGCAACAATCTGATACTCAGGAGCGCATTGAGCTATTGGTGAGTGAGCTGGTATGACCCATCCTTTAATCACCGCTTTACTCCCAAAATCCAATAATTTGATACCATTATTTTCGGTTTAACGACCTATCCCTAGGCGGACAATGCCTACCCTACTCTACTATTCAATATAATCATTGCAATAGATGTATTTTGCATGAGATGTATCACGAGCGCTATGATGCAGTTCTAGAGTTTCCGGAGGTATTGCCAGATGGCTTATGAGCTATCAAATCCGTGAGACTTGTACGACCGATCTCCGGCATCATCAAGGTGTTGAAATGAGGCCATGGATTCTTCCATTGTTGCCAGCTTAATTGTAGCAAGGGGATGGCACTTGTGGCAATGAATAGGGCAATGAGTAAACCCATGGCACTATCGAGCCAAAAACATTGGAAAAGATAAATTGCGATGGCACTAATAATCACTCCCACGGAACTGGCTAAATCAGCCAACATATGGAGAAGAGCACCCCGCACGTTAAGATTTGTTTGGCTATCTTCATGGAGCAGAATAATCCCCATGGCGTTAATGACAAGACCCATGGTTGCCGTCACAAACATCGGTCCACTCAGGATCTGTTCTGGCGGTTGGGTCAAATGTTGAATTGCTTCCCAAGTGATTAAACCTGCCATGACAATTAATCCTAGACTATTAGCAAAGGCGGCCATGGCATCTAAGGGAGGCTGTCCCCGTAAGGGGCGAACAAAGGTCAAGCGGGTCAACCAACTTGCACTCAAAGCTAGTAAAATTGCACTAGAATCTGCCACCATATGCCAAGCATCGGAGCGCAGGGCAAGGCTATGGCTCAAAGACCCTGCCAACCATTCCACCACAGCAAAGAGCAGGATTACTCCCAGCATCACACCTAAGCGAAAACGTTGCTTACTAGCCATTTCTGGTATATCGATACAGGTGGGGGAACTGCAAGAATGCCAAAAATGAGCCATTGAGAGAATCCTTATTGTTAATGGGTGGGGAGAGGGGCGCAGATTGTCCCCATACCGCTTGGTTAAAGGTACTGTGCTGAGTTTCAGAGCGATTCCTCTTCGGGTTGAAAGTCGAAGGGTGGATGAGTCAGTTAGACACTGCTCATCCACCCTTAGCCTCTCCTAGAAGGGAAACCGGAAATCTGCACTACAAAATCCTAAGGAAGGACAATGTTGAACCAGAAGTCAAACTTGTCTAGGAGGGACAGGAACTTTATGAAAGAGCGGAGTTTGCCACCATAGCTAAACTCCACGTCCCTGATGTTTTTCTCTCCCAAAATGACATCATCGAGATCGCTACGATTTATGATGATCGTGGTGTCGGGATCCACAGCTAGTTTATCGAAAGTGTATACCAGCACCCCATTCTCAATGGAGAGCAAGTACTCCTCATTGGTGTCAGGGAAGATCATGTTGAAGGTGTATTCGTAATCAGCGGCCTCCGGACCATTGAGACTGATAGCCAGGTAGTCAAAGAGCAAGTCTGAGGTCATGGCATGGAGGATATCAGGGCTGACCGTATTGGGGACAGGAAGTTGGTCGTCTACACCATCCCGTAACTCTTGGGCACCGCTGAGGAAAAAGTTGCGCCAGGGAGCTGATTCTGCTTGATAACCCAGTTGCTCTAGGGCATCAGCTTCTAGTTGGGTGGCATCAAAACAGTTTCCCGTTGCTTCGTCGTAATAGGGATCGATATAAGGTGGGAGGTTGTCCTTGCAGAAGCCAAAGACTACATCACTCATTACCTGTGCCACCCAGCGGTAGTCACCATGGGCAAAATCGGTCTTGGCTCGCTCAATGGCAGCCCTAGGTCCACCCATATATTCGATATATTTGGCACCTATTTGTTCTGGAGGGAGGGAATAGAGGTGAGCGGGGTTGCCATCAAACCAACCGAGATAGTATTGATAGACAGCTTTGACGTTGTGGTTGAGAGAACCGTAATAACCCCGGTTGTACCATTCCTCTGCTAGAGAATCGGGCAGTTCTAACATCTCGGCAATTTCCACCATGGTATAGCCCTGGTTAGCCAGATGTAGGGTTTGGTCGTGGATGTATTTATACAAATCTCGTTGTTTCTTTAAGTAATCCACCACTTGTTCATTACCCCAGATCGGCCAGTGGTGACTGGCAAAGACTACTTCTACATCGTCCCCAAACAGTTCGATGGTTTCGCTCAGGTAGTTGGCCCAACCCAAGGAATCCCGCACTTTGGCTCCACGTAAGGTATAGAGGTTGTGCATGGTATGGGTTGCGTCCTCAGAGGCACAGAGGGCATGAAACTCGGGGAAATAGAACATCATTTCCGCAGGGGCTTCAGAACCGGGCACGTTCTGAAAAACGATATCTATGCCATCAACCGTAATTTTCTGCCCTGTTTTATCGATGATATTGGTGGGAGCAATCAGGGATATAGTACCTGTAGAGGTAGTTTTACCCAAACCGGCATCCACCTGTCCTTTCTCATCTTTGCCGATC
>JACONB010000279.1 GCA_014323965.1 Prochloron sp. SP5CPC1
AGTGGCGCTGTCGCGATCGCAGAATACTTGAGCTTCTCCTTTTTCGTCCCCTTTCAATTTTCGTGTATATTCAACAAAACTCTTAATTTTAAGATTGGTATCTGTCATAATTGAAATTATATCTTTTTCAAAAGTGCTGAAACCCTGCTTCCAAATTTAACATTTGCTCAGGATAAACCCCTTTTGCATCTACTAGCTTAACCTCAACTCCGGCAGTTATTTTCCCAATAACTGCTGCTCCTTCTCCTAACTGCCTTACCAAAGATATCGCCTCTTTCTCAGGAAGACACAGCACCAATTCAAAGTCCTCACCCCCATAGAGAGCATAGTCTAATGCTGTGCAACCGAATTCCTGCCAACCAGGAAATAAAGGAATAGCATTGCAATCAATTTCTGCCCCCACCCCACTAGAACGACAAATTTGAATCACAGCATCCGCCAAACCATCGCTGCTATCCATGCCCCCAACGGGCCAATTATCCTTGACAATTTCGTTTATTTGTGCTATAATATCTAACCTGGGTATAGGTCGTCGGTGCTTCTCAATCAAGGACTGCCTCAGAGCAACTTCCAAATGGTTGTTTTCTTCTGGGTGCAAAAGTAATTCCAGCCCTGCCCGAGAACCGCCGTGGGGTCCAGTAACGACAATGGCATCTCCCGGACGGGCAGCAGAACGGCGAATCGCACGGTGGGGCGCAACTTGACCACAAGCAGTAATAGCTACTGTAATGACCGAAGAACGACATACATCTCCACCAATAATTTTTGTATTAAATTTATTTAAGCATAGTTTTATTCCTCTGTAGAGACCCTCCACCCAATCCAAGGTCACATCAGAGAGAAGACTTAAACCGACAGTAATACCCAGGGGAGCCGCTCCCATGGCAGCTAAATCGGATAAATTAGCTGCCGCAGCACGCCAACCAACATCTTCTGCACTGGTGGTGCGACCCGGCAAAGCCGGATCCGCGCGGTAGCGCGGCCCGCTAAAATGGACTCCATCCACCAGCACATCGGTTGTCACCACTAAAGATTGACCGATCCCGATGGCCAATAAAGCGCCATCGTCCCCCACTATGTTAGTGGCGCAAAAGGGCAGCAGTCTTTGTAAAAGACCCTGCTCGCCAACATCACCAACAGTTTGTGGGGGAAGATTCATGCTTAAGCTTGAGGTTGAACTAAATTTTCGATTCCCTTAACTACTTGAGCAGTAATAACCTTGTCCTGATCTGTCAGTTGTTGGAGAACCTCTTTTCCTTGGACTAAATAACCAAAAACAGAGTAACGCCCGTCCATCAAATTGTAACCGGGAGGTGTTAATTCAGTATCGAACTTAAAGAAAAAGAACTGAGAAGAACCACCATTAGGATCTGAACCAGGACGGGCCATAGCTACAGCTCCATAAGCGTTGAAGGGAAGGGCAGGTTGTTCCAAGTAAAAACCTGCATCTTCCAGGGTAATGCCGTAAATAGGCTCCGAGTCACCTTGAATCAGCACTTCCAAAGGAACAGCCCGATATTCCCCAGTGTCCGGGTCAATAAACCCTTGTTCCTTCCCTGGGGGTTTCCCTGTTTGTAAAACGAAGGATTCTTCAATGTCGATGAATGGTAAACCGTCATAGAAACCCCGCTGCACCAGATCCACAAAATTTCCCCCATTCACAGGAGCGCTATAACCATCTACGACAATTTTTAGATCCCCTTTAGTCGTAGTCATGACTACCGTAGCGCGACCTAGCAATTGAGGCAAATGAGCGTATTCCTCGGGTACTGCAAAGGGAAATCCGGGAACCATCAATTCTTCTAAGTCTGTCACCTGGTGGAGAATTCCATCTTTAAGAGAGGTTATTTGTTCTGGATCCTTAGCATCTACTGCCTCTTTCAAAGTTACCATCTCCTGGGACATCTGCTGGAGGTGCTCTCTAGCTGGAGATTGGCGCTCTTCGGGAACCGTGGCGAGCAATTTTTCCGCGCTGATGTTCAAAATTCTCGAAGCAGTTCTCACATCTCGGTTCACCGAACTCCACAGTTTTTTGCGCAGGTGATAGGAAATGTCCTCTAAACTTCCTTGCAGTTCCCGCACTGTAGGGTTATCAATGGGCAGAGAGTATCTTAAAATAGCTTCTGGGTCTGTAATGGCAGCTCCCTGAGCTAAGATGCTTTTCCTTGCAGGAGTACTGCTACCGCCCCCCAAGAAATCCCACCAAGCCCCGCTTAAGCCTACTGACAGGGTAAAAAGCAGCACAGCTAGAGCTGAAGTACGCAATAAACGTTGACCCCATCCCAGTCTCTTCGGAGTTTTTCCTGATTTCATCAATTTATCTTTTCCTTTTAACCACGCTGCTCCCCAGATATTACCTTTTTCTGTTTGCCAATAAGAAGTAAAATAGATTATCGTTGCATGCACATACTTCCAAAGTTGCAAGTTGACGCGGTTATCTACAGCCTTTGAATTTTAGATGATTTCTTCTAATGACTTTCGCAGTGGTGTTACCATAGAATTGGACGGCTCTGTTTGGCGAGTGGTAGAGTTTCTCCATGTCAAACCAGGTAAAGGTTCGGCTTTTGTGCGCACCAAGCTCAAAAACGTACAAAGCGGTAGTGTGGTGGAACGAACCTTCCGAGCTGGGGAGACGGTTCAACAAGCGAATCTGGACAAACGGACGATGCAATATACTTATAAAGACTCTGACCAGTTCGTCTTGATGGATATGGAAACTTTTGAAGAAACTCGTCTCGCCCCCCAGCAAATTGGCGATGGCGTCAAGTATCTCAAGGAAGGGATGGAGGTAAACGCCATTTTCTGGGAAGACCAGGTGTTGGAAGTGGAACTCCCCACATCAGTTGTCCTGGAAGTTGTCCAGACAGATCCGGGAGTAAAAGGGGATACTGCTACTGGTGGCACTAAACCTGCTATCTTGGAAACTGGTGCTCAGGTGATGGTACCTTTATTTATTGACGTAGGAGAAAAAATAAAAATCGACACCCGCAATGATTCTTACCAGGGACGGGAATAAAAAATCAAATAAATGGGACTGTATAATTCGTGTCGATAGATTTTAATCAACTCAGAGAACTTTTAGCGGCGATCGCTCAAACCGACATCACCGAGTTTGCGCTCAAAAGCGAGGAGTTTGAACTCACGGTGCGTAAGGATCCTACCCGTACCTCGACAGCTTCAATGGAGTTGCTTCCCCCAACCGAAACTCCACCCCAGCCTAAAACTGATGTGCCCGTTACCCCTACCGCACCAGTGGTATCAAGACCTTCCCCCGGGTCGAAAAAATGGGTTGAAATTACATCTCCCATGGTTGGTACTTTCTATAGCGCTCCTGCACCTGGAGAACCTTCCTTTGTCGAGGTAGGGGATACTATCCGCG
>JACONB010000280.1:0-2678 GCA_014323965.1 Prochloron sp. SP5CPC1
CTAAAAGGGGCACGGGCCGTGACCACCTCCAGCGAAGACTATTGGATTAAAACCGCCTTGCTGGGGGACGGGATGTATATGAGTGATTCGTTTCTCACTGAGCGCCCCGAGGCAGCCAAACTGTTAATGAAAGCCTATTTTGAGGCAGTTGCCTATTGGAAAGAGAATCCCCAGGAGGCCAATGAAATTATTGCTCGGGGCTTACAGTTTGACGTTAAGGACGTGGAGAAGGTCATTGGTACAGATGGCAAGATCTTTAAAGGGGGAATTGTGGTTTTCGATCTGGAGCAAGCCTCAAGGTTTATGGGGTTAGCCGAAGGTGAGCCGCCCCTCGGGATGAAGAACGGACAAATCCGCGATCACTGGGATCTCACCAGTGAATGGTGGATTAAATTTGGGCTAGTGACAGAGAAAGCTGAACCAGAGTCTGGCATTGCCTTTGAACCTATAAAAAACCTGCTCGCTGACACCGAGTAAAATCATCGCGTAGTGTCATGACACACCTAAAAATGCTGTGCCAAGCCAGTAGGGTGCGTTAGGCGCGGTGTTTAATGAACTGTCAATAGTTAGATTTTAGCCAAAAGCGCCGTAACGCACCAGCCAGGATTTAGTGATTTAAGTTTCTGAACTTCACAACAGACAATGACCCCAACCAGATGGAACTCAGAACGGTTAGAGCAGATCCAGCGCGGTATTTTGGAGACTGCCCATCGTCCCTTAGAACAGGCCACTGCCCTACCGGCAGGGGCTTACACTGACTTAGATTTTTATAGATGGGAGGTGGAGCAGGTCTTGAAGAAGCAATGGCTTTGCGTCGGGCATACCTCCCAGATCCCAGCAGTGGGAGACTACTTGAATGTGGATCTCCTGGGTGAGGGATTAGTGATAACCCGCGATGGAGAGCATGTTGTTAATGTCCTCTCCCGCGTGTGTCTGCATCGAGCCATGGACTTAATGCCAGAAGCCTATGGTCATTCTCGCCAGGGGAATCGGCGCAATTTTGTTTGCCCTTACCATCATTGGAGCTACGACTTAAATGGCAGCTTAATCGGCGCTCCAGAAATGGATAAGCATACGGAGTTTGATAAGCAAGGATTTTGTCTGCCGCGCTTTCGTTCTGAGGTGTGGGAGGGGTTTATCTTTCTCACCTTTGACCCTGACCTAGACCCGGTTCAGACCTACTATTCAGGGCTATTGCCATTTCTCGAACATCGGCAGATGGCTGATATGGAAATGGTAGTTAATCTCAAGTGGGACTGTCCATTTAACTGGAAGATCCTGGTGGAAAATTTTATGAAACCATACCATCATCTGGGTACTCACCATAAAACTTTTGAACCAATCATGCCCGCCTGGTCGGCTTGGACTGAGGCAGAAACTGCCCATTACATAGTGTGCCATTTGCCCTTTGGCAAGCGGATTGCCGACAACCCAGAAGAGCGCCAAAAACTGATGGAATTTAGCCTCAGTCCCTTGCTCAAGCCTCAAGATTTTCAGGAGTATGCGGTCTATTTGGGCGAACCGAGTTTCCTATTGTTTATCGGTCCTGATCGGGTTTACTGGTAAGGACTCCAACCAGAAGGACCCAATCAAATGACCTTGCATACCACATTGCTAGTGAGGTCTGACAGCAAACAAGCTGACAACTATGAGCAGACGCTGCACAAAGCAACTGAAGATTTAAAGCGTTTTCACTTAGAAGATATGGAAGTTTGCTCTGCACAGCAAGCTGGGCTACAATCTTTTCGTTATCGCCCCGGTCCACTCAGTCATTTAGAAATGCCGATCTGGTTGTTTCAGCGGTATTTAGCCAAGCAAATTTTAGCGGCATCAACAAGTTGAGGTAGATACCATTACTGTGCATCACTACCCCCTTTTAAATCTGTAAATACGCCAGGGCGCACTGCTATAGTTTTCAATAATAATTACTGAGTTTTGGAGATTAGTTCAATGTAAAGATATTGGTCTAATAGATGAAAATAATATTAGTTATACTATAAATTTATTATGTTTAAACTAGTTATGTAATAAGGCTCATTGCAGCATTTGGCAAAAACCGATAATTTTATCTAGGCGATCCCTCGCTCCTTGCTGTTTTCGCCCAAAACGATCCAATTGTAAAAACATCAGCTCTGTTGACAAGAGCCTCATTTCTCGATGGATCTCTGTTTGCACTGACTGCCAGGAAGAAAAAGTTAGGGGATCTAAATCCCCGCCACAGAGAGGCATAACTTGATTTTGAAAGATTGCTTGTACCCGCTGCCAAGTTCGCTGTAGTTCAGGCAATTTTAGTTCCTCGGCAGTTAAGACGGAGCGCAATTTTTCCAGTTCTTCTTGGAATGCGGCATATACCTGGCAATAGTCACAAGATTTCATCTATTCTTGGTTCCATTTGCTATTATACTAATAATACGAAGTTGCGCTCATAGTACAATTTTATCTTCTCCCTATCTCCCTATCTCCCTAGGTATGAGTATGAAGGAATTTAAAGTCCAGCTTCCTGACTGGCTGCAAACATGTCTATTGTCTGAAGAGAGCCAAGCTAACAAAGAGAATAACCTAGTTTGCCAGTCTTTTAATTTTGCCTATCAACTTCACGAAGGGCAAACCCGTAAATCGGGAGAACCCTATATCGCTCACCCAGTGGCGGTGGCGGGGTTACTGCGGGGCCTAGGGGG
>JACONB010000280.1:2734-6105 GCA_014323965.1 Prochloron sp. SP5CPC1
GTTTTCTCCATGATGTAGTGGAAGATACGGCGGTAACCCCAGAAGAAATTGAAGCCAAGTTTGGTGAGGGTGTGCGTCAGTTGGTGGAAGGGGTAACTAAACTGTCTAAGTTTAACTTCTCCAGTAAAACTGAACAGCAAGCGGAGAACTTTCGCCGTATGTTTTTGGCTATGGCGACTGATATTCGGGTGATTGTGGTTAAACTGGCAGATAGACTCCATAATATGCGCACTTTGGAACATCTCAGGGATGAACAACAGCAGCGCATCGCTCGGGAAACCAGGGACATATTTGCTCCTTTAGCCCACCGTCTGGGTATAGGGTGCTTAAAGTGGGAGTTAGAAGATTTGTGCTTTAAATACCTAGAACCGGAAGCTTATCAAGAAATTAAAACCTTGGTAGCTGAAAAACGGAGGGATCGGGAAACTAAATTAGAAGAGGCGATCGCCCTGCTGCGGACTCGTCTGGAGGAAATGGATATTAAAATTAGGGAACTGAAAGGACGCCCTAAGCACTTATATAGCATTTACAATAAAATGCGGCGACAGAACAAGGAATTTAACGAAATCTACGATTTAGCCGCCCTACGGATTATCCTCCATGAGAAAGATGACTGTTATCGGGCTTGGGGGGTGGTCCACGATGTCTTCAAACCGATTCCGGGGCGATTTAAAGATTATATCGCTTTGCCCAAGACTAACGGTTACCAATCATTACACACTACTGTTATCGGTTTGAATGGGCGTCCCTTAGAAGTGCAAATCCGTACTGAGGAAATGCATCAGGTGGCGGAATATGGTATTGCTGCTCATTGGAAATATAAGGAAAAGGGATCTGGGAATACCAAGTTTACAGCTGAAGATGAAAAATATACCTGGCTCAGACAACTGCTGGAATGGCAAAATGACCTTAAGGAAGTCAAAGATCATGAGGAATATCTGGACGGGATAAAAGATAATCTCTTTGAGGAGGATATCTACGTTTTTACCCCCAAAGGAGAGGTGATTGCCTTAAAATGGGGGGCGACACCAGTAGACTTTGCCTATCGCATTCATACGGAAGTAGGCCATCATATGAAAGGGGCAAGGGTAAACGGGCAGTGGTCCGTGCTAGACAGAGAGTTACACAATGGAGATAGAGTAGAAATTATCACTGCCAACAATAGCCACCCAAGCTTGGATTGGTTGAACTTTGCTGTCACTCCTTCCGCCCGCAACCGCATTCGCCAGTGGTACAAGCGCTCCCACCGGAAAGAAAATATCGCCAGAGGAAGGGAGTTGCTGGAGAAAGAGCTGGGTAAAAGGGGTTTTCAGGGGCTGTTGAAGTCAAAACGAATGGAAACTGTAGCTCAAGGGTGCAATTATCAGCATGGGGAAGACTTATTGGCGGGTCTGGGTTACGGAGAAGTGACTTTAAATCAAGTGATAAACCGCTTCCGAGATTTAGTTAAAGCAGAACAAGCAATTGACACATCTTCAGCAATAGCAGCGGATTTATCTTCTTTAACTATTAAGCCAGAACCCAATACTAATGGCAATTCTAAATGTCCTATATTAGGAGTGGAAGGGCTGCTCCATTATATTGCCGGTTGTTGTCAACCTGTTCCGGGGGAGGCGATTATGGGCTACGTTACCCGCAGTTCTAGGGGTATTGCTATTCACAGTCAAGGTTGTCCCAATATGGATAAGGTACCTGGGGAACAGTTAGTTCCGGTGGGTTGGAATCCCTGTAACGGTAATAATAATGGACGAACCCAGACTTATCCGGTAGATATGGAAATCGAAGCTATCGATCGCACTGGGGTTATGGCAGATATCTTAGTCCGGTTGAAGGATGAGAAGATTAACGTGCGCAAAGCAGATGTTAAAACTAGCACGGGTAAACCAGCACTTATTTCCCTGCGAATTGATATTGAGCATCTCGAACAACTCCATGGCATTATTAATAAAATAAAACAGATGAGTGATATCCTCAATATCCGTCGGGTTAGTACTTATAGGCGGCGTATGCATACTACTATTATTAATTAATAAACCGCAGAGGCGCAGAGGACACAGAGGAAGAGAGAAGAAGACCATCTTATTTACTTTTAGGCGCTACTTTCCTGATTTCTGAGTAAAATGAAGTTGCAGTTACATTATTGTTATGTTTAATTAAGCTAGTACGCAACCGCAAATTCTCGCTGGCAAACCAAAGCCGTTCTTGCCAATAAGTATCCCCATCTTCTATCATTAAAGTTAGGGATTCATCTTCGTCTAGACGATAACTACCCACACCCACATTAATATCTTTTCTATCTATAACAGTGAGTAACTTACCAGACTGGGGATTATCTCTATCACTAACTAATATCATAGTACTAGAACCTTTTTCCTTGGGTTTGCCCCAATCCATTGAGTTATCCCAAGAAACTTTCAAACAGCTACAGATATCATTGGGGTTAATCTGGTTTTTCTGGCATAGTTGAACTAGATCCGGTAAATCTGACGGGAGCGTTTCTACCGTAATTTCTGCTTTGTTATTCTCTGTTTTATCTTCGTCTAAATGGTGAATACTGCGCTGGGAAAACCATTTCCCCGCACTAAGCTGAATAAATTCTTTAATATCCATTGGCATTTTTGTTGGTTTTGCTGGGGAACACTTGTAAACGTTCCAGGGAAATATTAGCAGCTTGACGTACCTGGGGGTGACTGTCTTTAGCTAAAAATCTCAGAGCTGCTATACTCTTGTCGCAATGGAGATTGCCTAAAGCTTCTGCTAACCGCTGGCGAATCAGCCAATCATCGTCCGCAGCGAAACGGAGAATAGCCTCCAGAGCATTCATGGCTTTAATTTCTCCCAAAGCTCCGATGGCTGCCTGTTGCAATACCACTTCCTGGCTATCTAAAGCCTCTAATAAGACTTCCTGGGCGCGAATATCCCCTAAATTGCCCAATGAAACCGCCGCACTAAAGCGCACTAACCACTCTGTATCTTCATAGAAAGCTCGCACCAAGGGTTCAAAGGCGCGCAAATCCTCTAAATAGCCTAAAGCACCCGCCGCATCGGCGCGAATACCGTAGTCTGCATCCTCCGAGAGCAATTTTACCAAAATGGGGTAGGATTCAGAGGTGGGTTTTACTCCCAAAGCGGAAACTGCCATGGAGCGCACTGGGAGTATTTTATCATAGAGTACTTTTTTAATTAGGGGTACTGCCTCCTCTGGGGGAACCTCCTGCAAGGAAACCAGGGCTAACAGGCGATCCCGGGAGTTAGAGCTTTCCAGTTGGGTTGCTATTTCCTTTAAATTTGGCTGACTCATATATTTTTACATATTTCTTTACATTATAACTCACGGTTCGATAAAACCCAAATTTTCGGTTTTGTTGCAG
>JACONB010000281.1 GCA_014323965.1 Prochloron sp. SP5CPC1
AATTAATGGAAACTTTTGGGATCCTTGTACGTATAGTACCGACCCAGAAAACTTTGAACTTCCCTCGAAGTTGAATTAATGGAAACCGCTGCGGTTTCCATTTTCCCAATTTTCCTCTGCATTTCGCCCTTCTAACCGACATTTTGCCCTGTGTTATGTAGCGCCGCCCCAATGATTTGAACAGGACGCTTGATCAGAACGCCTGAGGGCACACTCACACTCTGATCCCCCCGCTCTAAGGGTTAGACTGATTCACCAGAGAATAATTTTGTACAATTGTGGTATGTGGTTTAGTTAGTGAGGTTGATCCATTTCTAATCAAACTCTTACAGCGTTAGAGCGGGCTTATTTATCGCTCCAAAAGATTATTGCCGATCTATATGCCGAGGCAGATTCTGCCGCCGCCGCCGATTTATACGACGATGCTAGTCTCCTTCAGGGGCAAGCCGACTTGCTTTACACAACAGCGGAGAATCTAGCTACACTGATTGAAGAACGAGAGGAAAGAAGCTGATGAGTAACATAAAGACGGAAATCCAATCATTGGCAAGTCAGGCAGCACGATTAAGTCAGGAGGCTCAATCGGCTTTTGCGGAGCGAAACTTTACGGTAGGACGTAGTTTGATGAAGCAAGCGGTTGATGCTGGAAGAAACTGTCAACATTTAATTCAGCAGTATAATGAGCAGCGATCGCCGACTGACCAAGGCGTGAAGGTGAGATGACGTCTCCGGAGTCTCTACCGACGGAAAGGAAGGCAGTGGAAGAAAACCACCGATGTGCCTCTTTATAAGTCGAAGATTGACCAAGTTTTTTCCGTCAACACTTCTGCTGATTTTTTATTATATAGCAGACAAGAAATAATCCTCGACGGCGATCGCCATACGTTGTTAGGGTAAATCTTTCCCGACTCCCGACTCCCGACTCCCCCGCGTAACACTATAATATAAAGTACGGAATAACGAAGGTAATTTTCCATGAAACAATCATCTTCCCATCACCTTGTAAGGCGAGGACGGGTTTTTCCTGAAAAAGTACTTTCTCCTGAAGAGAAGGCTAGAATTGAAGCTGAAGAGGCAGTGTTTTATAAGCGTTGTCGAGAAGTATTCGAGGGAGTACAACCGGAATTGATTCAAGAGCATTATGATTGGTTTATTGTTATCGAACCTGATAGTGGCGAGTATTTTATCGATCTAGATAAAAATGTAGCCCTTTCAAAATCTCGTTCTAAACAGCCCGAAAAAAAGTGTGTTATTATGCAAATTAATGAAACAGGAACTTGTGGCAGAATATGATCCAAGGTGAATTCAATAGTAGAGGAGAGTTATTTTTTGAAATTGGGTTGATATCTGCTGAGGGTGATATTTTTCCCGTAATGGCACTCTTAGATACGGGGTTCACGGGTTGGTTAGCAATGGATAATCAAGATGCTGACGGTTTAGGGTGGTTGCGTAATCATGAAACACAAGATATGCAAACTGCAAGGGGAGAAGCACGATTTAGTTTATATGAAGGGAAGGTAGTTATTGAGGGAGAGAAATTTACGGTTGAAGTGTTAGGAGGAAATGAACTGATGAATATTCTTTTAGGGGTCTTGTGGTTACGAACAAAGCGTTTGGTTGTAGATTTTCCAATGGGAGTGTTAACCTTAGGATAAAACACAAAGACTCCAACTCCCGATTCCCCACCTAAAATAGAGCCAATGTATCTAAAACTGCTTTGATTTTAGGAACCTCATGGGTTCTAAACAGATCTGTTTTGCCTAAGGCTGCTAAGACGGCAAAGAAAGGTTCAGCACTTCTGACTTCTTCGCCAAAACATTCAAACCCATGGGGAAGTGCATGACAGATGGGAAACCCTAGTTTTCTTAAGCGGAATGTGTTTAAAAAGGTGCGCATTTGGTAGTTAATCCGCAGTGCGCTGTCCTGAAGGTTTTTATAATAAAATCCCAGTCCTGCATCGACGAAAATTTTGGTTACCCCTAACTTGGTTGCTTGTTCTATTTGCTGGGCGAAATATTCGTACATTATATCAACCATATCTTCACTAAAGGTGAAATTACCAATGTCTCTAACATTTTTACCCTGATAGTAACAAATAATCACCCCTGCATCAAAGTCAGCAACTGTTTTATAGATGTCTTTATTCTGTTCAGTCCCAGTTAGGTTAATGATATTTGCTCCAGAGCGCAAGCACTCCAGCGCCACTCTGGGATAATAGGTTTCAATGGAGGTTAAAACACCTGCGTTGTTTAGAGATTTTAACACAGGCAAAATCTTGCTTTGTTGCCTCACATCTTCCACTCGCTCTGCATGTTCTAAAGTACATTCTGCACCAATATCTACAAGATCAGCACCTTGACTTTTTAGGGTAATGCCACGACGAATAGCCTGTTCTGCATTCAAACAAACGCTTTCTCGATACCATGAATCAGGAGATAGGTTTATGACTCCCATTATAGCAGGATCTGAATTAAAGTCAAAATGCTTATCGCCAATAGTAAATGCTTCTACCTTAGCTGTTAAAGCATCATTATATTTTTCATGGAGTTCATATAGATCTTCAAGTCGAAGCATGTTGTAATATCCTATAGTGCTCTGTATCTGTTAATTGTAGCAGTATTTTGTCTTGTGGTTACTGAGACTGTATCCTATAAGTTCCAGCCCCCTGATACTTCCAATACTTGTCCTGTGATATAGTTAGAATCAGGATTGATAAAGAAATAAACGGCGTGGTTGATTTCCTCTAAAGTCGCTGCTCTCTGGGCGGGTAATTTTGGGATCATTTCCTCGACGTCAAATGAATTTTCCACAATTCCTGGTAAGATAACATTAGCTGTGATGTGCTCCTTGATAAGTTCCTGCGCTAAAGATTTAGTATAAACAATAATCCCTGTTTTAGCAATCACGTAAGCCGCATTACCGCGACGAGCCAGGAGATGTTGCGCACTGGCACAACCAAAATTAATAATGCGCCCCCAGCCTGCGGCTTTCAGATGGGGAATAGTGGCCTGTGTCACATAGAAAGTAGAATTGAGATTAGAATCTAGCACGTTGTGCCACTCGGCAACGGAAACTTGACTCATGGGTTTGGCAAAAAAGTTACCCACATTATTGACGATGACGGATAAACCTCCGAGCTGGGTGGCAGCACGATCAACCAAGGTGGCTGCTTGATCTGGACAAGTGATATCAGCCTGGAGGGCGATCGCCTGTACGTTGTGAGCGGCTGCTTGCTGACAGACTTGTTTGGCTGCTTCCTCGCTGCGATTGTAGTGAACGGCAATATCAAACCCCTTACTTGCAAGGTGGAGGGCGATCGCCCGTCCAATACCTACCGCTGATCCGGTTACAAGTGCCTTTTTTCTCATG
>JACONB010000282.1 GCA_014323965.1 Prochloron sp. SP5CPC1
AGAAGCAATAGATAAAGTAATTGTCATTGACCAGTCCCCCATCGGAAAAACCCCTCGTTCCAACGCCGCTACCTATACAGGAACCTTCGACATTATTCGCCAACTCTTTGCTCTCACTATGGAAGCAAAAGCACGGGGTTACCAACCGGGACGCTTTTCCTTTAACGTAAAAGGAGGACGGTGTGAAGCTTGTGGGGGACAGGGAGTTAATATCATTACCATGAACTTCCTCCCGGACGTTTACGTTGAGTGTGACGTCTGTAAGGGAGCGCGGTATAATCGGGAAACCCTACAAGTGCAGTATAAAGGTTATAATATTGCCCAAATTCTCAATTTAACAGTCACGGAAGCCTTAGAAGTATTTACAAATGTGCCCAAAGCAGCTAAAAGACTCCAAACCTTAGTAGACGTTGGGTTAGGATACCTAAAATTGGGACAACCAGCACCCACCTTATCGGGAGGGGAAGCACAACGGGTGAAATTAGCCACAGAATTAAGTCGTCGTCCCACCGGGAAAACCCTCTATTTAATCGACGAACCCACCACCGGGTTATCCTTTTACGACGTCCACCAACTCTTAAATGTACTGCAAAGGTTAGTAGACAAAGGCAATTCCATGGTAGTTATCGAGCATAATTTAGATATAATTAGAGGAGCAGACTGGATCATTGATTTGGGACCGGAAGGAGGAGATAAAGGAGGGGAAATAATCGCTGTGGGAACCCCGAAGGAGTTACAAACTAACCCCCGTTCTTATACAGGAAAATACTTGTAGGGTGGGCATTGCCCACCGCCGCCTTCAGGGTTTCAAGATTACGAACCAATATATTTTATGTGTAATGTTATCAAAAGAGATTTATATCATAAATATAGCGATCGCCTCCCAATAAATATAATAAACAGTCCAAAAAGGTAGGGTGAGCAAAATGTAAAGATTTCTAACTTAGTTAAAATTAATCTTGACTTGGCCCACCAGTAGCTATATAATAATAAAGAGGTGCCTGGTGGGCAATGGCTAGTCTACATTGACTAATTCTAATAAACATCATCATTGCCCACCCTACAAAATATTATTTATAATAATAATATCCAATAAGTAATGTAAACAAATAAATTCATCATCATTCATCTTATCTGCGTTCATTCTACTTCGACGTCCATCTGCGGTTTTGAAATGTTCTCGGAGCAAGTCATGAATAAACCGATAATCCCCACTCACTCTTTGCAGGAATAAACGATTTGTTGCGTAGTTCCAAGGTGCATAACCTTTCCTCCTGATAAACAACCGCCAAATAAAATGTTTTATAACAGGTAGTCCGTTCCTAACTATTCCGGACCACAATGCAATAAGTATAATTACAATTAAGACTTCATATCAAGCTAAATTTTCCGGTGGTGTAAACATATTGTTTAATAAACAGGAAGACAAGAAAACCCCGCCCCTACACAAAACCATTCATCCCTATCCATCTTATCTGCGGAGCGGAGCGGTTCCCAAAAAAAAAATTCCCCATTGTCTTCCCCCAAATCCCATGTTAAAATCAGGAATGTCAAACAAAAAACAACCCAACCAATGGTAGAATTTCGTCAACTGCTCCTATGCAGTGCAGGAGCAATCCTAACCCTAGCTCCTGGAACCCCAGCTCAAGCCGAACCCACCATAGCAGAACTATTGGGGGAAGCCTCCCAACCACAAAGCCAAAATACCATTAGAGCAACCGCCGAAGATCTGACCCCCAACCCCAACCCCTTACTCTTCCCCACCCAACCAGAAGAAGTCCAAACCAGCCAAACCCAAGCAATTACCCTCAAAGAAGCCATCGAAATAGGATTGCGCCATAATCGAGACTTAGAAGTAGCCAAATTGAACCTGGATCGCTCTCGGGAAGTTTTAGCCCAGAGCTTGAGCGCCCAATATCCCACCCTCACCACCCAATTCAACTTCCAACGAGCCGACTCCGCTGCTCAAGAAAGAGCTTTAGCCATATCCCCTAATCTCATCGATCCCGATCCCATTACCACCCAAATAACTGGAAACCTCCGCTTAAACTATAATATCTACACAGGAGGCAGCCGCAGCGCCCAAATTCGAGCTTCCCAAGCTCAAGTCCGGGTCAACCTCTTAGACGTAGAACGACTTACGGAAGAAACCACCTTGGACATTTCCACAGACTACTACAACTTGCAAAACGCTAGCGCTCAGGTAGGTATTGAACTAGCAGCCGTAGAAGAAGCACAGCTCAGTTTGCGAGACGCGGAATTACTAGAAAAAGCAGGCTTAGGGACCAAATTCGACGTCTTGCGTGCTCAAGTAGATCTAGCCAATGCCCAACAAAGACTCACCCTAGCCCGAGGAAACGAAAGGACAGCCCAAAGACAACTAGTAGAAAGGTTGAGTTTAGGACAACAAGTAGATCTAACTACCGCAGATCCAGTTCAAGTAGCTGGAGAGTGGAACCGCTCCCTAGAAGAGACAATTATCCTGGCTTACAAAAATCGAGCAGAACTGGAGCAATTCTTGTTACAGAGGAAAATTGACGAAGAACAGCAGAAAATTCAACTAGCAGCAATCAGACCTCAAATTAGTTTATTTGCTCAATACGATGTTTTGGAGCAATTAGCCGATAATGTGAGTCCTACGGACGGCTTAACCATAGGAGCCCAGATACAATGGACCTTATTTGATGGAGGAGCAGCACGAGCAGCCAGAAATCAGGAAAGAGTTGATGTAGCCATCGCCGAAACCCGGTTTGCTAACCAACGCAATGAAATTCGTTTCGAGGTGGAACAAGCTTATTTCAACTTAGAAGCCAACAGGAAGAACATCGACACTGCCAAAATAGCCGTGGAACTAGCCCTAGAAAGTCTGCGACTAGCTCGTTTGCGCTTTCAAGCTGGTGTAGGAACCCAAACAGATGTAATTGAAGCCCAAACAGAACTAACTACGGCTCGCGGTAACCTCCTCACCTCCATTATCAACTACAATCAAGAACTGGCAGTTCTCCAACGAGCAGTAAGCAACCTACCAGACAATAGGCTATTCGACCAATACAGATGAGCATATTTCTTCCATTACCTGAAATTAGTAATAAATACTTATTACTAAAATCTTGGAAATATAGCGTAAACCTTGCTAATAATGTTAAGTAATTGTATTGGGAGATAGCCCCTCTACTGGATTATTTCCGATTATGCATTAGTTAGTAACTGCTTAACTTAACTTAACTAAATAGTAAATGTCTAACATCACTTTCGTCAAAGAAGATAAAGTAGTATTTGCTGCTGATGGTGCTAATTTGAGGGAGAAAGCGGTACAGAATGGGGTAGATCTGTACACCTTCAGAGGCAAACTGACTAATTGCGGCG
>JACONB010000283.1 GCA_014323965.1 Prochloron sp. SP5CPC1
ACAGAGGTAACTACCAAATCAGGATGAGTGATAAGATTGGAAGCAGCGGTAGTATTATTGGATTCATTACTCTCCTTCTCTGAATTCTGGTAATAATCCGCAACTACCAGCAGATAAGGTTTCCCAGTAATTCCATTTCCACTAGGAATGGTAACTGTTGTAGAGGCTGTATAACTTTCACCACTTGCTAAACTCGACTCACTTCCAACCAGATAGTTAGCAATAAAAGTGTCTCCACTATCAAATACTGCATTATTGGAGAGATAAATACCGTCATAGTGAGGAGTTAGAGCAGTTCCCTCTCCAGTATTCGTTACCTCCCAAGCTACCTCAACCCCTGATTGCCCCCAACTTACTCCTTCTGGTATAGTTACAGAGGTAACTACCAAATCAGGATGAGTGATAAGATTGCTCAATCTGGATAGTTTCCCCATTTAGGGTTACAGTTGTAATATCATTTTCCGCTTTTAGCGCTAAAAGTTCCTGCTCGTTTAAGGGATAACCCAGAACAATCGCCGCAAAAATCGCTCCTTCATCCCCTAGAGTATCAGCTGTAGGATTGAGCAAGGAGTCTAAATAATGACCCGCCTCCTCAATTATAACTGAGGCGATCGCCTCAGCATTACTTATGTTACTCGTAAGAAATTTATCTTGTAAATAAATTTTGTTTGTATCTAGGCTGAACCACCCATCAGCCTGAAGTTGAACCTCCGAGATAATCTCAATTTTGGGCAAACCATCCCCAGTCACCAACTCATCAATCAAAGGACGTACCCTATCAGCACTCCAATCATCACCTATAACTTCTTCTAGATAAATAATTTGTTTATGGTTAGCCCTAAACTCCTTCAGACTAGCAAGAGCAAAAGATGTTGCTTTTGACAATGCAATTTCAAGGGGCTCCTGGGAGAGTGGAAGTAGAGCATTGACAAATGGGGACGCCATATCCAATGGTAGCGGGTTGTCATTTTCATAACTGACTGGGATAATGGTTAATTCATCTTGGATAACTTCCCTGACTTCAATTGGTTCTATTGTTAATGGTTCGGAGAGTAACTGACCCGCAGATAATCGAACGGGAAGCGGTTGTTCTTCGGTCCCGAGTTGGTAGTCAGGGAAGGGTATTGAAGAATTTAATTCAGCAGAGCAACAGTATTCTTGGCTTAGATAATCTAATTCGTCCATCAGAAATTGCAACTATGGCGCCGAGCAATCTTAATGTACCATCTTATCAGGGTAAGAGCAAGTTATTTTTCTCCTTTTTTGTTAAGAATTATGAAGTCAATCAGCTTATCATTTGCTCCACGTCCAAATTAAACAGTTCTTCGAGAGATTTAAGACAGCGACGACGGGCTTCTATATCCTGCTGCGCCCGCAATTGTACCATAGGTTCGTGGAGAATTTTATTAACAATACCTCTGCTGAGAGCTTCAATAGTATCTTGATGTTTGTCAGCAAATTCTTTACCCAGACGAGACAAGGCTTTTTCTAATTCTTGTGAGCGAATGTTCTCGATTTTGTTCCGTAGAGAACTAATAGTGGGGACAGTTTCCAAACTTCGCCACCACAACATATACCCCGATACTTCCTCTTCCAAAAGTGCTTCAGCGCGCCGTGCCATTTGCCGCCGACTTTCCTGATTTGCAGCTACTACTTCCTTCAAATCGTCTACATTATAAGCTTGAACATTGTCTATTTCCGTAACATCTCCAGCTACATTTCGGGGGACAGAAATATCAAACAGCATTAAAGACTGGGATTGTGATAAACTTTCTGCTAGTTTCTGGCGATTCAAAATTGGTTGGGTGGCTCCAGTGCTGGTAAAGACTAGATCGGAAGCGGTAATAACCTTCATCATGTCCGCGAGAGGATAGGTTTGCAAATTGGCATTGGGAAACTGCCCTACCAACTCCTGTGCTCTTCTTTGGGAGCGATTGACGATGGAAATATTCTTGGCTCCTTTGGCTAATAAATGCTGCACTAATAAGCGAGCCATTTTCCCAGCACCAATAACCGCTACTTGCTGGGTAGTTAAGTCTTCTACTTTCATTTGGGCTAATTCCACTGCTGCGGAGGAAATGGAAACAGCACCAGTACCGATATTGGTTTCGGTACGGACTCGCTTACCTGCGGTAATTGCTTGTTTAAATAGGCGATCTAGCAATCGTCCTAATCCTTTGTATTTTTGTGCTAGTTTGTGAGCGGTTTTCACCTGGGCGAGAATTTGCCCTTCTCCTAAAACTAAACTTTCTAAACCAGCGGCTACGCGCATTAAATGGCGCAGAGCATCTTGGTGAAGGAGGATAAATAAATGGCGTTGTAACTGGTGTAATGGTATTTTACTCCGTTGGGAGAGAAACTGGATGATTTCCTGCACTCCCCGTTCTGTTTCTTTGGTTACTGCATAAATTTCTAGGCGGTTGCAAGTGCTGATTACTATTACTTCTTCAATATGAGGATAGCTTTGCAATTTCCCTATCGCTCCTTCTAAGTCTGCGTCGGTAATACTCAGTTTTTCCCTAATTTCTACATGAGCACTTTTGTGAGAAAGTCCAACAACTGCTATTTTCATCTTACTAAATTTTGTTCTTTGTTACAACATATGTAGAGGTGGGAATACCCAGCCCCTACATAAAGGGTTGGCTCTATTTCAGTTGCAGATACTTCGGTTTGTCAAACATGTGGATGGTATCCACAAAGCGAGCAGTCATGGACTGGGAAGAAATAACCAAACTTTGGGTTCTGGCACCACCATGGAATAAACGTACCCCATTCATAAGAGTTCCGGGAGTAATACCGCAAGCAGCAAAGAGAACTGTTTCGCCGCCAGCCAATTCGTGGGCATTGTAAACCTTATCGGGATTTTTAATCCCCATTTCTTCCAGTCGGGCAATGTTGCTTTCTTTGCTTTCCCCAATCAAACCAGTTTTCACAATGGCGGGATCGTAGATTAATTGTCCCTGGAAGTGACCTCCTAAGCAGCGCATGGCGGCAGCGGAAATAACCCCTTCTGGTGCAGCCCCAATACCCATAAGGGCATGGATATTAGTTCCGGCAAAGGCACAAGAAATAGCGGCGGAAACATCTCCATCACTAATTAGCCGCACCCTGGCTCCTGCTGCCCGAATTTCCTTAATCAAGTCCTTGTGACGAGAGCGATCCATGACTACCACTACCAATTCATCAATAGACCTTTCCAGACAGTCTGAGAGAATTTGCAGATTTTCCGTTGCGGACTTGTTAATATCTACATGGTTCTTAGCCTGGGGTGGGGCTGCTAACTTTTTCATGTAGAAGTCTGGGGCGGCGAATAAACCTCCTTTCTCAGAGATTGCC
>JACONB010000284.1 GCA_014323965.1 Prochloron sp. SP5CPC1
ACGACTGAAGCCCCGGTGAACGGCGGCCGTAACTATAACGGTCCTAAGGTAGCGAAATTCCTTGTCGGGTAAGTTCCGACCCGCACGAAAGGCGTAACGATCTGGGCGCTGTCTCGGAGAGAGGCTCGGCGAAATAGGAATGTCTGTGAAGATACGGACTACCTGCACCTGGACAGAAAGACCCTATGAAGCTTTACTGTAGCCTGGAATTGGGTTCGGGCTTGGCTTGCGCAGGATAGGTGGGAGGCGTAGAAGTTCACCTTGTGGGGGGAACAGAGCCATCGGTGAGATACCACTCTAGCGAGGCTAGGATTCTAACCAACAGCCGTTAGCCGGCTGGGGAACAGTTTCAGGTGGGCAGTTTGACTGGGGCGGTCGCCTCCAAAAAGGTAACGGAGGCGCGCAAAGGTTCCCTCAGGCTGGACGGAAATCAGCTGGCGAGTGTAAAGGCAAAAGGGAGCTTGACTGCGAGACAAACAAGTCGAGCAGGGTGGAAACACGGCCTTAGTGATCCGACGGCGCCGAGTGGAAGGGCCGTCGCTCAACGGATAAAAGTTACTCTAGGGATAACAGGCTGATCTCCCCCAAGAGTTCACATCGACGGGGAGGTTTGGCACCTCGATGTCGGCTCATCGCAACCTGGGGCGGAAGTACGTCCCAAGGGTTGGGCTGTTCGCCCATTAAAGCGGTACGTGAGCTGGGTTCAGAACGTCGTGAGACAGTTCGGTCCATATCCGGTGCAGGCGTAAGAGCATTGAGAGGAGTCTCCTCTAGTACGAGAGGACCGAGGAGAACGCACCGCTGGTGTACCTGTTATCGTGCCAACGGTAGACGCAGGGTAGCCAAGTGCGGAGCGGATAACCGCTGAAAGCATCTAAGTGGGAAGCCCACCTCGAGATGAGTGCTCTCACAGGGTTAACCTGGTAAGGTCACGGGAAGAACACCCGTTTATAGGCTCTAGGTGGAAGAGCAGTGATGTTTGAAGCCGAGGTGTCCTAACAGACCGAGGGCTCGATCTATATATCTTTTTCTTAGTTCTTTGCAGTCTTGAGGGTTTTATTTCTTTTCCTGGTGTCTTTAGCGCCCTGGAACCACTTCGATTCCATCCCGAACTCGATGGTGAAACGGGGCAGCGGCGAAGATACTTGGGGGGTAGCCCTCTGGGAAAATAGCTCGATGCCAGGATTAATATTCCATAACAAAGCCCCTTTTCTTCGGATTTGGGGTTTTGTATTTGAACGTCCAATATAATAATCATTATGGTACAAGATTTAGTTGATTTGGTGAGGGATATTGATTTTTCAGCTTTGCGGCAATGGTTAACTATAACATCAATAGCAACAGTAATATTAACAATAGCAACAGTAATATTAACAATTACTAATTTGATAATAAATCTTCCAAAAGCCTACTCTCAATTAAAAGGGACAGTTGCCGAACTTGAAGTTAAACGGTTTAGTCTGGTCAAAAGAGAGCCAGGTTTAGTAGATTTCCAACTTGATCTATGTATATATGCTTCCTATGGCAATGTAGTTATCAAAGGAATTTATTTGATAAACAAAAATAAATTTCATCTACGATATAATGAACCTATTTGCTTATACAATGAGCCAGACAATAACTCACCAAGTAGTAAGGCAGAAGTAAAGCTTGCCATTCCTAAAACTGACTTTGATTTCACTCAATTAGTGGAGAATAAATTTGAAGAGTTATTTTCAGATGAATTACGGAAGAAACAAATAAATATTCTTGGATTTCAAGTTCCTGAAGATTCATTTAAGTGCTTGACAATGGCTGGAAGATTGAAAGGAAAAATCCTTGATAAAGTAAATTTTTCAAATATCCCATTAAAGGATTGGAGTGTACTTCTTGAACATGGTAAGGGTAAAGCCAAAGCACCTCTTCAAGCATCAATTATTAATGTTGATGAAGTAAATTTTTCACATCAACTATTAGAGGAGCCGAAATTACTTTTGGAACATGTTAAGCGTCAAGCCGAAGCAACTCATCAAGCATCAAAGACTAATGACGAGCAGTCGCTATAAAGTTCAAACTTACTGCACTATCTTCTGGAGCATCCCTTGAAAATTGATTCCTTTATCCCGTTACAGCGAGAGGATATTTATGAGGGATAAGCAATGGTCTTGTTTCATAGATTCCAATATTTGGTTATATGCTCTCATTAAAAGCCAAGACGACGGCAAAGCATAAGATTGCAAACCAATCCAATAGTGGGAGCAAGCTCACTGGTAGGTTGGGTTAAGTGTTACCCAACAATCACAAGCCTTTACGTGCCTGACCAGGCATTTCACATTACTTAACCTTGAGTCGCTATCTAATAGAATACTGTGAGTAAAACCGTTTACATTGAAACCAGTATTTTAGGATACTTGACTGCTCGACCAACGAACAATCTGATTCTTGCTGCCAATATCAAAGTCACCCAAGACTGGTGGAATGAGTACTGTGGTTTATTTGTTCTTTATGCTTCGGAAATTGTTGAGGATGAAGCAGGGAAGGGAGACTCTGCGATCGCCGTTCAAAGGCTAAATTTGTTACAGTCTGTAACTTTTTTGGATCTAACAGAAGAAGCCACAGAACTTGCACAAGAATTTTTGCAGCAGAGCAATCTACCACTAAAAGCCTCTAACGATGCTTTGCATATGGCACTTGCAACAGTTTACGATTTAGACTACCTGTTAACATGGAACTGCAAGCATATGGCAAACGCTCAAATTCAAAGGAAGTTATCTAAAATTAGCTTGGAGCTTGGATATAAGCTACCATTTATTTGTACACCTTATGAGTTCATGGGATTTGATTTTCTAGAAGAGTAACGATGTATAAAGACGAAATTGTGGAAGAAATTCACAAGTACAGAGAGGAATATGCAAAATCCTTCAATTATGACCTTAAAGCAATGGTTAACGATCTACGAAAGAAGCAAATTGCTCACGGACGCAAAGTTGTCAAACTTCCAATCAAGCGACGGTCTAACAAATCACTGCACCCGACCCTATGATAGGCAGTTTGTCATTTGTCATGACCCAAGGCTCATGGCGACGCCGATTTTAATGGTGCAAAGATGATTGAACGAAAGGGGCTGCTCCTAATCCCACCAGAGGCTCGGAACTTCTGTCTTATGCAGTGGAACCAGGGCTACTAATGAGCCAGCCACTATAGCGAAAGCTTAGTGTGGGTAGTTTACAATAGACTGATTTGGAAATAAACAGGACTTTTTATGACAAAGAGATTTGTTAATCGCTGGTACTCTGCTTTACTGCTAGGAGCTGCTTTACTTATTGGA
>JACONB010000285.1 GCA_014323965.1 Prochloron sp. SP5CPC1
GCGCTGTACCCGTAGGGTCAGCGTCGGGAGGATGTCACTTCAGTCACTATCAATTCCCCCACACCTAGGTCTCTTTGAGGTACTGCAACCAATACCTTTGCATTACAGCGCAAACGCCAGTCTATGGCACTCAGGAACAATTCTTTAGCTTGATTTAAACTATATCCCAGTGCGAGCAAGTCATTCAAACTTTTTTGTACTAGTTGCTCTGGTTCGGAAGTGGAACGAAATGACGGACCCCTTGCGTTAACATAGATTCCAGATCCAGCTTGGGATTTGACTAATCCTTGTTCTTCTAATTGCTGATAAATTTTGCTAATGGTATTGCGATGCAAACCGGTCATGGATCCTAATTGTCTGGTGGAGGGTAAGCGATGACCCGGGGGATAATTCCCAGAGGCTATGGCCAACCTAATTTGGTCTAATAGTTGCTTGGAGGGGGTAATTTCCCTGTCAGGAGTAATTTGCAGCCTGGTGGGTCTAAAATTGGTTGAGGCCATGTAACTCAAGGAAGGTAAGATGATTAGGAAGGAAAGGGTTCAGGTTTTTAACGGGAATTTGGCAATTGACGCTTATTTAGCGGTACCGGAAGGTGCAGGACCGTTTCCAGGGGTGGTGGTGATTCAGGAAATCTTTGGGGTCAATTTTCAGATTCGGAAAGTGACGGAAAGATTGGCTCAATTGGGATATGCTGCTCTTGCTCCCACTATTTATCAGCGCCAAGCACCGGGTTTTGAGGTAGGATACGAACCGGAAGATGTGACTCTTGGCAGGTTATATAAGAACCAGACTAAAGCGTCAGAACTTTTGGGGGATATTCAGGGGGCCATTGCCTATCTTTACAGTTTACTTCAAGTGAAGTCAGATGGAGTAGGTTGTATTGGTTTTTGTTTTGGCTCCCATGTGGCTTATTTAGCCGCTACCCTTGATGATATCATGGAGCAGGGATTACCAATTGGTGTCCCGGAGGTGGGGAACCTACCATCAGACGCACAGCAGCCATTAAAGGAACTTTATATGGTTTCTTCGGTTTGAAAGATGGTAGTATTCCCGTAACCCAGGTAGAGGAAATTGAAGCAGAATTGACTAAATACCATATTCCCCACCGGATTTTTACCTATGAAGGTGCAGACCATAGCTTTTTCTGTGATGCTCGTGGGAGTTATAATCGGATCACAGCAGAAAATGCCTGGAAACAAGTGCTAGAGTTATTTGCAGCAAAGCTTAAAAATTGACGACATGGGACTTTACGATGATTTTGCCAAGGGGCTGGAAGAACATGACTACCAGTTTGAGAAAGGACAGGTAGTACGGGGGAAAGTGGTGGAACATGATTCAGGGGGAGTCTATGTGGATATTGGGGCTAAGGGGACAGGTTTCGTTCCTACCGAAGAAGTTTCTTTCCAGAATAAGGGTTCAGTCTCCGAGTTATTACCCTTGGAAGAAGAAATAGAATTTCTCATTATCCGGGAACAAAATGAAGAGGGTCAAGTAACTCTTTCCCGTCGTCAGTTGGAAATGAAGTACATTTGGGAGGATTTGGCTGAAATGGCAACAGAGAGTCGTTCAGTGCAAATCAAGGTGACGGGAACGAATAAGGGGGGTATTGTGGGGGAGGTAGAAGGGCTGAGAGGTTTCATCCCCCGCTCCCACTTGGAGCAATCCAACAAACTTGACTCTCTCATCGGCGAAACCCTCACTGCAAATTTTTTGGAAGTAGATCGGGAACGGAATAAATTGGTCTTGTCTCAGCGTCAAGCTGTTCGTGCTGCTGCCATGGAAAAATTGGCGGTGGGAACCCTGGTTGAGGGGAAAGTTGCCAATATTAAGCCCTATGGGGTGTTTGTGGATTTAGGTAGAGTGACTGGTTTGCTCCATATTCGCCAAGTCAGCGGGAAGAGAGTCGAATCTCTGGAAGCAATTTTTCGGGTGGGACAAGAAATTAAGGTGGTGGTGACTGAGATAGATGAGTACGAAAGTCGCATCTCTCTCTCCACTAAGGTTTTGGAAAGCTACCCAGGGGAGATTTTAGAGAAAATGGCTGTGGTTATGGCTAATGCCGAGGAAAGGTTAGAACAGTTGTCAGCAAAGGACTCTGTTGAAACGGAAACCAAAAATGCCATTTGATAGCACATGTAAATTCATTGCCGAAAATTTTCCCCAAGATATAGCCACCTGGCTATTGGGAAAACCCGTTACCTTAACCAAAATAGAACCCTCAGAGCTTTCTGTAGAACCAATTCGAGCAGATTCCTTAATCGGACTCCAATCCAAAAACGAAATATTCCATATAGAATTCCAGGTAGATCCCAAACCAGATGTTCCCTTTAGAGAAGCGGATTATTTTCTGCGATTGCATCGAATTTTCCCCGAAAAATCTGTTCGTCAGATAGTAATCTACCTCAGAAAAACTAATTCATCCCTAGTATATCAGGATACCTTCATACTGGGGAGAATGAGGCATAGTTATGAAGTGATCCGATTGTGGGAATGTGACGTAGAACAATTTCTGGATTTACCAGGATTGTTACCTTTTGCAGCACTCAGTAAGACGAACAATCCCAAAGAAATCCTTGCTACAGTTGCTCGCAAAATTGAGAAGATTCCTGAAGAAAGGGCAAGAAGTAATATAGCAGCTTCTACTGCTGTTTTAGCTGGGTTATTATACTCTAGAGACGTTATTACCCAAATATTGAGACAGGATATTATGAAAGAATCCACCATGTATCAAGCAATTAAAGCGGAAGGTTTTCAACAGGGAATTGAGCAGGGAATGGCGCGAGGGGAGCGATCCGGGGTGGAACACCGGATCTGCTACCGCAGATCGCTCCTTCTTCGGCTCCTAAATCGTCGTCTTGGGGTAATACCCTCCGAGTTAATCGCTCAAATTGACACCCTCCCCTTACACAAACTGGAAGATTTGGGGGAAGCCTTGCTAGATTTTAGGGAGGAAGCTGATTTATCCGACTGGTTCCAATCTCACAGCTAACCTTGATTTAGGTACTGAAGGAGCTGGGGTTCGGTTGGGGCCTACTCTTTTGATTGGAGTCGTCTTTATCGCTTTGGATCAGGAAACGAAAACGGGAACCTCTAAATTCCTCAAACCCCTACGGAACCCATTATCCTAGATTGGCAGCCCAATTTTAGCCTAGGAGACGTTACGGTTAAAGAAGATTATGCGGAGCGGAAGTGGGTACAGGAGCAGGGGAGGAGATAGAGAAAAGCTGAATCTTTTTGCAGAAGGGAGTATTGCTACCAACAAAACTAGTAGTACTGTT
>JACONB010000286.1 GCA_014323965.1 Prochloron sp. SP5CPC1
AAGAACATCAGAAGCATGGAGCATTCTCGCCACCGCAGCGTCTTCAATTTCCTGGTCAACCTTCTGGCCGGGTTGGTGGCCTACACCTATAGGGACAAAAAATGGAACCCAAAGGCAGAAGGGCACTACCTCCTGCCATTTTCTAGTTTCGTCGAACTCACGTTATGTTAGCTCATCTCCCCGTCATGTTATATTATTCCTGCAAGGAGGCGTATTTATGAGTGACGAGGGGGAAACCCAAGCTACCAGGGTACCTCCCTGGGGGAAAGTAACAGTCTTAGAAGAAGGGGAACACTACCGGATCAATCGCATTGAAGTGAAACCGGGACATCATATCAGTACCCAAATGCACTACCATCGCAGCGAACATTGGATCGTTGTTTCTGGTACCGCGAAAGTAATTTGCCATGGGAAAACCGCCCTTTTGACTCCCAAACAATCCACCTACGTTCCTATGAACACCCCCCACAGGGTAGAAAATCCCGGAGTAATTCCTTTGGTAATGATTGAAGTGCAAAATGGGGAATATCTCGGGGATGAGGATATTATCCGTTTTCCAGAAGAAGATTAATGAGTCTGGGTATTTTCCCCAATCCAATTCAGATAGGATCTGGTTCCGGCTACAATAGGCAAGGCGATAATTTCCGGTACTTCATAGGAATGAATTGCTTTAATCTTCGCGAATATTGCCTCAAATAGACTTAAATTCGTTTTAATTGTTAATTGCCATTCCCTGTCACAGTTCATTTTACCTTGCCAAACATAGAAAGACTCCACAGGAGTTAGAGCTACACAAGCAGCTAATTTAGCTTCCAGTAAATGCGATGCGATTGTTTCTGCCTCTTTTTGGGAAGCAGCAGTTACCAATACTATACCATAATTAGCGTCAGTCATCATTTTAAATCCTATGCAAGCCATTTGGGAACTAGACTTTTACTCCCGCCCCCTCCGAGATGAAAACGAGAAGAAAGTTTGGGAAGTGTTAATCTGCGAAAGCCCCTTGAAGGTAAACCAAGATCCAGATAGTCTCTTTAAATACTCTCAGTTTTGCTCCCACAATACCGTCAACTCTCTCTTTTTGCGAGAAGCGTTGGAAACAGCTATAGCTGTTACACCCCAAAAACCGCAGAAAATTCGCTTCTTCCGCCGTCAGATGAACAATATGATAACCAAAGCCTGCAACGAGCTGGGTATCCTCCCGGTGCCCAGTCGCCGTACCTATGCTCTGGAGCGCTGGCTAGCACAAAGGTTGGAGCATTTCTATCCCAGCCAACCGGGATACGACCCCACTGCTGCTCATTCCGCTTCAGTTCAATATCCGGGGCTGAATGCCATTCCTTTACCAGAAGCTGTTAGGGGGGATAAGGGAGATAAATGGGCATTTGTCACTCTGGAAGGAGCAGCTTTTACAGAAATGAATCAGTGGGATATTGCTTTTGGGGAAGCATTTCCCTTGGAATTAGCGGGTTTAACCCCCGATGCCAAAATTCCCGGATTCCTTGTTTTCTCCAACCGCGCTCTTCCTTTAGCTGGTTGGCTCTCTGGCTTAGAAATGGCTTCCTTAGATTTTGAAGGAGGTAAACAACCTAAAGTCCGTTTGGAAACAGGAGTCAGTGATAGCTGGATTTTAGCCAATCTAACGGATTCTGCTACCCTGAAGGAGGGGAAAGGATTTCAGGAAGCTAAGGAAAAAGCAAACCAAATCCATTTCCTCGCCATCCAGTCTACCCCAGAATCCACCTCCTTCGCCGGATTTTGGTTATTAAAAGGTTGTAACAGTTATTAGTTATCTCCCCTTTCCCCCTTCCCCCTTTTTTTATTCCGGAAGTAGTTATTAGAGTCGAGGGAGATGTTACCATCTCGCCCCTCTCCGATAAACCGTACATGAGACTTTCACCCCCGGCAATGCCGGGGGGGTGTTACCATCGAATGGAGAGGCCGTACCTTTGACCATAACATGAGCGCCTACTTTCCAAGGCACTTTGGGGAAGGCTTTGTCCAGTTGCAACTTGGTTACCTGGCGTTTTGCCGCACCTTTTGGCTTGGCCTTGCCCTTGAGCAATTTCCTTCTCAGCTTTTCAGCTTCCTTGGCCGCTTGCCGTCGCTTCTCAGCCCGTAGTTTCTTCCAAACCCAGTTTGATAATGCCCATAACGCGTGTTTGCTCATGTCACAATTTTTGTGGTACTGCCGCCACCCTCTAACCTGAGACCCTATCCTCTTTAGGCGCGCCTCAGTGGGTGCTCCATTCTTCCAAGTCTCTTTAACCTTGGTTTTTACGTCCGCATAATTTTTCTGGCTTGGAGTGGACTTAAATCTTCCTCTGGAATTCATCCGAAAGTGCCACCCTAAGAAATCAAATCCATCCCTTGCCTTACTCTCCTTAGTCTTGGCCTCATTTACTTTTAGCCCTCTAGCATCAAGAAATTCATCAAACGCGCGGGAGACCCCACCTTCAGCGATAGCGGGGTGGGGAGGATGTCAACAATATCATGCCGTAACTTCTGGATATCAGCTCCGGGCTTGCAGATAAAGATTGCATCGTCGGCGTACCTTATACCCTTTATACCATTCCCACTACTACCGAATTTCTTCCGTGAGTATTGGTCATTCCCTAGGTTCTCGAATCCGTCTAGGGCGATATTGGCCAGCAACGGTGATATTACGCCACCTTGAGGTGTTCCTCTTTCACTGGAAGGGTATTTTCCCTTGACACCCACTTTCACAGCTTTTCTCAATCCCTTTAACCCTTCCTTTGGTAGGACGACCTTGCTGAGCATGGCCTGGTGGTCTATCTCATCAAAGCATTTACTAATATCTGTTTCCAGTACTAGCTTGTCCTTTCCGTTGGCCCGGCCATTTAGATTACTGAAAATCAACTTTTGGGCATCTTGGGCAGAACGTCCGGGTCTGAAGCCGTAGCTCCTCTCTCCGGCTATTGCTTCATAAGCTGGTTCTGCCGCATACTTCAGCAGACATTGCCAAGCCCTGTCAGCAATAGTAGGAATGCCTATTCCCCTAACCCTACCATCAGGTTTCGGGATATTTACCCTTCTCAGCGGCTTATGTCTCCACCTGTACCAATGCTTATTCAGACTTTGGCACAGGATTAGCCTTTCCTTCGTAGTCAGGGCTGTTTTACCATCCACTCCGGGGGTCTTCTTTCCTCTATTATTCTGGGTAACTTGCTGTACGGCTCTAGCTCTGGGCTGCACGACTCTGTAGTAGGAGTCGTTGTAAG
>JACONB010000287.1 GCA_014323965.1 Prochloron sp. SP5CPC1
TAGCAGATTTCACCGCCGCTAAAGTAGGAATAGATTGAGGGTCGAGAGCGTGGATATTCTTACCCGTAGGTAAAACATCAGGATTACGAATCGGGTCTCCCCCAGGACCTGGAAGCACATATTCCCCTTCTAAAGCTTTCAGCAGTCCCCCCAACTCTTTATCAGCGCAAACTTGCTCTAAACAGAACTCTAAATACTGAAAGAGGGGTTTGAGAGTATCTACGTCAACTTCCTTGTACCCACTTTCCTGCAAAGATTGAACCCAAGGCGCTTTTTTACCCAAGTTGAGGAAGTTGAGTTTGGATATCATAGAAACCCTTCCTTCCTCGTTTACAATACCTTCAACCAAAGCACTCACAGCGTTACGACTAGCTTGCACAATGTCCTGCAACAGTTGAACATCTGCTAACACACCCTTATCGTTATTACGGTAAATCTCCTCAATATCCCGACCAATACTCTTGGCAATAAGACGAGGTAAGGAGACAATACCTTCTTCTTCCCTGTCAAGGTTAGCAATATTCACCAAAGTAGCCACTGCTTCTTCAGCAGTAGGGGGTTTCCCAATAACATGAAGTCCACAGGGTAAGAGACGGGACTCAATTTCCATTAAGCGACGATATACCGCACCCACCAATAAGTCCCGTGCTCCAGGGGTCATGTCCTTAGCGTCCACCTCCGGTAAATCAATATCTTGGTCTAAATTCACCAAACGACACTTATCGGCGATAGTGTTTACAATAGGAATACCCCGTCCTGTATCCTTCAGGGTTTGGTAGGAAGCAATTAACTCTTGTAATTCCTGTAAACCCTTATACAGTCCAGCATTCTCCGCTGGAGGTGTCAGATAGGAGATAGTATTGGCGTAGCTGCGACGTTTAGCAATGGTAGCTTCACTGGGGTTATTGGCAGCATAATAATAGATATTGGGAATATGACCAATTAAGTTATCAGGATAACATTCTCCAGACATGCCCATTTGCTTACCTGGCATGAATTCCAGGGAACCGTGGGTACCGAAGTGGAGCACCGCATCTGCTTTCCATACTTTAATTAAATAAGTATAGTATGCAGCAAAACCGTGATGGGGACTAGCGGAACGGGAAAAGAGCAACCGCATGGGGTCTCCTTCGTAACCAAAGGTGGGTTGCACCCCAATAAAGACATTGCCAAATTCCTTACCATAGATGAGCAGATTTTGCCCATCACTGTTGAGATGTCCTGGAGGTGGACCCCAATTTTCCTCCAAACGGGTAGAATAGGGAGTGAGGCGCTCATACTCGGGCACAGCCATGGGATAGGCCACATTTAGTTCGGGACTTTGATATTGGGCTTGAGCATCGTGAATCACCGCTTCCATCAACTCTTGGGGAGAATTGGGCAAATCTTTAATCTCATAGCCATTATATTTTAGTCCCTTCATCACCTCGTAAATAGAGCCGAACACATCCAAATAAGCAGCAGTCCCCACATTCCCTTTATCAGGTGGAAAGCTGAACACCGTAATAGCCACCTTTTTATCCAGTTTAGGCTTTTTCCGTAGATTCGCCCATTTCAGCGCCCGTCCAGCGATAGCTTCCACCCTGTCTTGAAGAGCGATGGCCTTCCCAGTCATACCATCTCGCCCTGAGAGTATGATGGGTTCAATAGCCCCATCTAACTCAGGAATGGCAATTTGCAACGCCACTTGGATAGGATGAAGTCCCAAATCGCTCTCTTCCCACTCCTGGGTAGTTTGGAATACCAGAGGTAAAGTTACCATATAGGGGCGATTCAGCCGTTTCAATGACTCAATGGCTTTGGGGTGGTCTTGGCGAGCTGGTCCCCCTACCAGAGCAAAACCAGTCAAAGACACCACCGTATCCACCATAGGTAGAGGTTCTATTCCTTTAATAGTATTATCCCAGAAATAGGCATCCACAGGCTTAGAGAAGTCCAAACCGGACGCAAACACCGCAATCACCCGGGCACCCATAGCCTCCAGTTCCTGCACCATAGCCACATAATGAGCATCATCCCCCGTCACCAGGTGGGTGCGTTGCAATACCAAACCCACACAGGGAGCTAAAGGATCCTTCAGGTCTTCTGAGATATCACTACGACTATTGAACCAGGTTAGATAGTCCTGCAAATTCTCAAACATATGGGGAGCGAGGGGGTGCCAAATGCCCATATCAGGATATACTACCGGGTCTTGATAGGAGAAACTATCCAAATCGGGAAACACATATTTATCCGCCAGCATGAGGAGGAAGTTTTGCAAATTATCCCCTGAACCTCCCAACCAATATTGGAAACCCAACATGAAATTACGAGCATCTTGCGCCTTATCCATGGGCATATATTTTAATACCTTAGGGAGGGTACGGAGCAACTTCAACATGCTATCCTGGAAAGAAGAGCTGGACTTCTTCTTCCGATTGCGCATAAACTGGGCGATGGCGCTCTTAGACTGACCCAAATTAGCCATAGAGAAGGTTCCCAGCTTATTCAACCGCATAACTTGGGGCATAGAGGGGAAGACAATGGCAGCGTCCAGGCGATCGCGATGGGGTCTTACAGCCTCAGCTACCTTTTCAGCCAAGTCTTCGATAAATATGAGAGAAGCAATAAAGATATTCGCCGTGGCAATATCCCGCTTAAAGTCCTCATAATTATCCGGATCCCGCAACTCCTCAATCAAATAACCGCTTATTTCCACAGCTATTTTGGGGTTATGGCGGTTAATACAGCTTACCGCTTCCGATAGGGTACTTTGATATTGAGGCTCCAAAACCACATAAACTACCTTCAGGAGCGATCGCCCCTCTACTTTATCAGGGACTATGTGGCGAATGGTAGATTTGACTTGCGTGAACATAAAAGTGATTCTCCTCTGGGGCTGGATAATACTACCTCAATCTTTGATTGTATCAAAAAATACTCGCCCTATATACGCTGACAGGGTTATTTGAAACAATTCGATATATTCTTTGTTACATTTATTTACACTTTGCAATAGTGTTCGCTCACATATTGCTTAACAAAAATTAATATCAATAATCTTGATATATTTAATATTATGTGATATATAAACCCCCGCAAATGAATTGCTGGCTCATACGGGAAGTCCACCGAGGGTGGACTATAGCTATGCAATAATGCTTTCATTAATTTATTAATAAGGCGGTAACTTATAGTAACCTGTAGGTTGGGTTGAGGCAACGAAACCCAACAGCAAAAAAGAAGCTCACAGAACCGAACTATTGCTTTAATAATAAGACAGTAACCTATGGCTAGCATTGCCTACCGTGCTATATATAATATAATAGTAAATTATAGAGAAGCAGATGAAAATATTTATCAGCCACGACTTTAATGACACCAAGTTAGCCAGGCGAGTAGCTGGTACTCTTAGGGTTATTCTCGTATTGGAATAATTAAGCTAGTGTAGGGGCGCGACCCGTTGCGCCCGCTCAGTGTTTACGCCGTTAAGGAATAATGGTTGAACCGATAAATGCCACTAAATCACTTAGAGAACCATTAAAGCGATCGCCATCTTCATCTGGCGTTGGAATTCCTGGCACTTCAATGCGATCAGTATATTGCCAGAATGTCCAAGTTGACCATTCTTTGGGAATTAAGGGTTTTTGTTTACTTGTAAAGTGAGCCACCCACAGGGGATAACTGGAGAAGTCTCGGACACCAGACATTCATCCATCCCAAAAACCAAAGCTGGTGTAAATAATCGGCTTGCGCTTGATCTCTGTTTCGATTTCTTCAATCCAGGTGCGAACTCGACTTACTCGCTCAGATTTCTTCAGAGAATCCCATTGTCGTCGCACTGAGTTGGGGAAATGTTCTAAATCTATCACTGGAGGCAAATCATCGGGCCCAATTGGGTCAACATTGTTAACGTAGTCTAGAAAGTTGCGAGCTTATTTTTGAGGATCTACAGTAGGTCTGAAAAAGTGATAAGCTCCGCGAATAATGCCCGCACCCTCCATTTGTCGCCAGTTCCTAGGGAAGGTTGTTGCTTTCCATGTTCTCCCCTCCGTAGCTTTGGCGAAGGCAAATGAGAAACCTGCTCCCTTAACTTTACGCCAGTTCACCGAACCATCAAAGTCAGAAACATCAATTCCCGGCTCGAAGCCTAAAGGATTGGAATTAGAGAGAACTATCGTAATTTCCTCACTTGCCACTTTGTTTTTATCCCTGTCAAGTCCTACAACTCTGATCTGCCGGACTCCGGAGGTGTAAAATTCAGGATAAGTTAAAACCCAGTCTCCTAATTCAACATCATCACCGCCAAGGTAATACTGTTCGGCAAAAAGCTCTACTCTAACAATGCCCCCATCTGCCCTTCCTTTAAACGTGACGGGAACTTTTAAATGAAATGATGAGTTATTCTCCCGACTCGTAATCGTTATAGACATGAATAACCTCCTATTGTCAGTTTAGATCTAAGGCAGTTTATGGGAGCGTAATAAACCGCGTCCCTGAACGGTCCATTCTCAGGACTTGCTTGCGATTTCTGGGTTGAGCACTAACATGAATCCAATCAGGATTAGCTAACGTGCCAAATTCTAGGATAATTTGATCGTAATCACAATTATTACGTACCCATTCGGCAAATCTTCTTGTCCCGACACTCAATGGATTAACATCGGCAGCAAATCCTTTCCTGTGAGCACTGGTTGAACTTCCTCTTAGAGCTAGGTTGAGAGCTTCAGAACGAAAACCGGAATTAATTTTTAATGCACCGAGGGCATTACGGGCAGGTTGTAAAATCTGTGAACAAAGGGTACGCAAATTCTCAATTTCTCTAGCAGTGGGTGTGTTGTCAATTCCTAGCCGTTGGGCAGTTGGTGACACCACAAATTCCCAAAGTTGGAAATTCGGTGTTAAGAAAGTACTCAAATCCCATGATGATGAGATTTCTACCCAAATATCATCACTGGCGACTAAATTGTTAGCAGCATCAAACCCTTTAGCAACAACCAGACGATTTCCTGCTGCATTAAATGCGTAGGAAATTGACCAATTTCCGCTAAGTTGAGTTCTCCCTAAAGGCCAGCGATCATCAGCTAATAACTCAACTTGGGTAATCGGGTCATCCACTGTCCCTTGAAAAGTCACTTGCTGTTCTAGGGAAAATTCTTGATTGTCAGTCGGATTCGTAATTTTAATGGCCATTACCTTGACTCTTTTTCTCCCAGCTTGTATGCTAATGGTATCAATTAGTTGGCATAATTAACTATATACTTATAATAACTAATTCGGCGTTAAATATTAACCCCTAGACAGATGATAATTATTTATCAATATTATAAGTAAATCTTATACTTCACCAAGTACCGTAAGAGATAACAGCTGTAAGGTGGGCAACATGTCTCCCCGCTCTTGATATCTAAAATCTGGAGAGGTTTTGCCCACCCTACCAAGAACTGCTGACTCTTCTTGCACTAACACACCCTACATCAACATCCCTTTGCGTCTTTGCGCCGGGGGCGCGAGAATAAAGGAGTAAGGTGGGCACCGTCCATGACGCAGCCCACCTAAACCTTCCGCTACTGAGCAATAGTTTGCTCTAAGAACTGCTGAAATTCTCCCAGATTACCAATGGTAATTGCTCCTTTGAAAAGAGTATTCAGCACCGACTGCTCCTCAATGCGATTAATTACCTCTATCATGGAGTTGGGGACAGAACCAAACCGTGTGGATAGAATTTCCAAGGTATCCTCTCGTCCCTTCTCCA
>JACONB010000288.1 GCA_014323965.1 Prochloron sp. SP5CPC1
TTTTCATCTGGGTTGGCGATCGCTCCCCTTTCTAAGGCTGCCATATCTTGGAAGGCTTTCTGCAATTTTGGCTTCATGGAATGGACGAAACCAGCGTCAAACCTCATACGGCTGATATCTAGGTAGAATTCTAGTTCCTCGTTGTAATATAGCCAGTGCTGGTATCTTTCCCAAAGTTCGGTGCTGTTCATAAGGTAATCTCTAATTTTCTATGAACTACCCTGTGCCTGCACTCAGGTGGCACAGGGTTTCTGACGCTTCTGTGCCCTTAGTTGCCTCTTGCTTACGCAATTGGTAGAGCTCAGCGACTCAGCGTCTACCCACCCCCGTCCCCTCCTGGGAGGGGAGAAGAGGGGTGGGTCTGCCCCCTTGCCCAATACTGAGCAAATACGGAATATAGCCTGAGCGAATGCTCAGGATATACTCCTACTGTTGTTTAGTTGCCTCAGAAATGCGTGGGACGCAAGCGGGACGCCAAGGGCGGTTGCTTCGCAAAGCTCCGCAATGGAAGTGACCTGCTAACGATACTCTGTTACCGGATACTGCCACCAACTGTATCGTTCTAGGGTAGGCTATTGCCGGGGGGCGGGGGGTACGGGTTGCCATCCTAAGTAGCAAGCGGCTCGATTACTGATGTTGCTCGCTACTTTTAAGATATCACATGTTTGGAAAATTAGGGGACATCACCCAGGAAGTTTACCGCTTTTTTCTATATTGAGAGCTAGTAGGTTGGGTTGAGGGACGAAACCCAACAAAGCCATCGGCGACATTTCTCTATATTAAAGGCTTTATAACAGTTATTTTTCTTTCAAGCTTAACATTCTTGGTTGTCTTCTGTTATAATATTGCTAACTTTGCTCCCAGGAGGATTTACATGAGTAGCAACCAAGCAAAATGGAGTCGTGATGGCAATGATTTGCCCAATATAGAGCCTCATACTCAAGCAAAACACCAAATTATCCAGGAATATATTACTAATCTCATTGTTACTCTTTACGGTACGGGTAAATATGGAGTTACCACATTTACCTTTATTGATGGATTTTCCGGCGGGGGAATGTATCGCGATGGGGATTCTTTGTGGGAAGGTTCTCCTCCGAGAATGATTAAAGCGGTTCGCGAAGGATATCGCCAGGCAAAGAGAGCTTATCCCTTAGATGTGCAATTTATTTTCATCGACGAGAAACACAAACATTTAAATTGTCTTCAAGATTATGCCATGGCGCAAGCTGGTTTGGAAGAGTTGACGGATGAAAAGGAGCATAAATTACCAGGTGAAATGGCTCTTCTCTCGGAAAGGTGTGAATTTCTACAAGGTAAATTTGAAGATAGGGTAGATTATTGTATTAATGTAGCAAAAGAGCGGAAAGGACATGTGTTTTTTCTCTTAGATCCATTTGGTTGGACATATGTTTCCATGACGAGCATTAGAAAAATAAACTCTTTGCCTAAAGTGGAAATATTGTATACATTTATGATAGACGGGATTTGGAGGTTTGTCAAGGAAAGATATGAAAACCTAAAATCTGCATTTCAAGATGTGCTAGAAGCGGATGGTTATTATGACTTAGACGAATTAAATGGTTTGGGTTTGGACAGTATCAATCCTGGCGATCGACAATGTTACCTGAGAAATGAATCTATGCGTTTATTTAGAAACCGAGGTAATGCAGAGCGGGTCATTACTTTCTCAATGATTGGGAAGCAATTTAAAGACAGGGCGCTTTATTATTTAATTCACATGTCCAAAAACCATCGCGCTCTAGAAGTCATGAAAGGAAGTTTTTGGCCAATCAATAATTTGCAATCACAATATTATTTTGAAGTTCATGGTTATGGTTTTAAGACCGTTAATTTTTATGAATAAAATCAAATGGCTCTCAAATTCGACATTACTCAGGATAACGATGAATACTGCTTAGAGAAGTTAGACGAACAATTGCGCCACTTAATTGATAAAGATGGTATTACATACAAACAAATTCGTGGTAAAACTATGGAGCGAAACCCTGCTAGTGTAGAACATTACCAGCAATATATCCATCAATTAAGAGATAGCCGTGAAATATTGGTTGTAAGAAAAGGAAAAATAACCAAAGCAAAAAAATTAGAAAATAATGATATAATTAAACTACCAGATTATAAGCAATTACGTCTTTTTTGATTGGGAAAGAAAATCCCAGGGAGGTTTCATCCATGTCTATTGTTAAAGGTACAGAGCAAATAGTCAATCCCCTCCAAAGAAGTGCTTTAGGGAAAAAAGGCTTGTGTGATTATGTCATCAACGTTGCATCTGGGTGCTTACATGGATGCACATTTTGCCTTGCCCCAGAAACCCTTATTCTGTATTCAGATCTTGTCTGGCGAAAACTAGAACACGCCAGGGTAGGAGATGAACTTCTAGGGTTTGACGAAAACATTACTAGCCATGTTTATCGCTTTTTTCGCAAAACCACTATAGAAGCGATTCAATGGAGTAAAAAACCAGCATACAAAATTGTTACCGAAGTCGGAGAAGTAATTGCCACACAAAATCATGGGTGGCTTAATTATCGTGGACAATGGTTGCCCACATCTAGATTAACAAGCTTTTTAGAAAACAGAAAAGATGGGTCATCCACGCTCCAAAGTATTGAAGTCGCTAAATTAGGCAAGGTAATAGGAAAGCCATTGAAAGGTCTAGAGCGCGCTAAGGTTATTGACAAGATTTCTCTTGGTGTAGTTGACGTTGTAGACATCCAAACTTCAACCCATACCTTTTTCGCTAACGGACTAGCTACCCATAACTGTTACGTTCCTTCTACTCCGGCAATTCGGACCAAACAAGGGCAATTAAAGGATAAGGGGGTAAATAATCCGCAAATGGACTGGGGAAAATACCTCTTTGTCCGCGAAGAAATTCCCGAAAAATTGGCAACAATCCTGGAACGAAAAAGAACTTGGGTGGAGACAGAAGCAGGTAGAGGGGTGGTTTTACTTTGTTCCGGTACCGATCCTTATCAAAATCAAGAGACTGCTCGTATCACTCGCAAAATTGTGGAAATTCTGACTAACCACAAGAAAAAAGTGAGAATTCTGACTCGTGGGTTATCGTGGGTGAAGGATTTGGATGTTCTCAAGTGCGACAATGTTATTGTGGGTATGAGTTTGCCTAATTTAGACGATCACCTGAGTAGTCAAATTGAACCCCAAGCACCACCACCCACAAAACGTTATCAAGCTTTACTCGGTTATCACCAGAGGTTATCTTTTGGGAACCCATTAATGCTCGTGGTAGTAATGGTAAAAGGATGATAGCTGCTGGTTTGGATTTTACCCGGGAGGTAATGACCAAGAAATCCTGGGCAGAATCTTTTGTGAGACAATGGGAAGATATGGAAACTGCTGCTCAAGAGCTGGGTATCCTTGATAAGCTGCATATTTGGCCCGATCCGGAATTGAAAGGGTATGTTGATGAAGCAAAGCTGGAAAGTTGGTTCTATAAACCCACAGTGGAAAAATGGCGAGTAGGGGTAGGGTGAATCCACCCTACTCAGGAGGAGGAAAGGTAACTTCACTGCATTATTAGACGCCTGTGTCTTATACCCAGCTCCTCTACGGGACTTCTTGATGCACTCACTTGCTTTGCCAGATGCAAATGACCGTCGTGTAATAGCTGCTGCCATTTATGCAGGCGCTGATGTAATCGTCACGTACAACTTGTCAGATTTTCCAGCTTAAACTCTTGGAGAATATAGCATGGAAGCTCAGCATCCTGACGAGTTCATAACCAACTTGATTGATTTGGCTCCATTTGTTGTCTGCAAGGCTTCACCTGAAAGAATGAGCCTGAAGAATCCGCCGAAAAGTACTGAGGAGTTACTAGCAGCCTAAGAAAGACAGAGACTTGCTCAGACTGTGGCACAACTCAGACTTTATGTTGAATTGCTCTGGAGTTGTACAGAGCACCAGCGAAACCAAACCTATATATAATGGAAAACAAAAACTGTGGAGGATTTAACAATGGACGAGTTAGAATTATGTACATGCACTCTTCGTATTCCTAAATATTTAAAAGAGGGATTTGAGCAGTATGCTGCAAAGCAAGAAATTAGCCTTGAAGAGTTGGTTACTGAAACTTTAGCTGATAAGTTGCATATTTTGGAAGCAGTAGCTTTTTTTATGGATTGTGAAGAACGAAGGGAAAAGAAACAAAGAGAAAGTGAAATATCTGGACTTTAAACCCTCAAGGAGAAGAAATGCCATTAGAATAGGTGTGGGACTTCTGGGGACGTGGTAAGATGTTGCTGAATTGATTATGAGGCACTCCATGAAGCCACTTTGGTTATACGTTCTCCTTTTTTGCTCTCTACCCACTATTGTGTTGGCGACAGAGGGGCAGCAGGGGAATGCTTTCTTAAATGGTATTGACGCTGTTTTTTCTCAATTAGCGAACGCTGTCTCTGCCGTTCTCTTTTTTAGTATCGGTGGTTTTCCCCTCATTGTACTGTGGTTGCTCTTAGCAGCCATATTTTTCACTATCCAGATGAAGTTTGTCAATTTCCGCATGTTGGGACATGCTGTGGATCTGGTGCGGGGGAAACACGACGATCCCAATGCACCAGGGGAAGTGTCCCATTTCCAAGCCCTGGCAGCAGCTCTCTCAGCCACAGTGGGGTTGGGAAATATTGCGGGAGTGGCGATCGCCATCACCGTAGGGGGACCAGGTGCTACGGTTTGGATGACTCTGGGTGGCTTATTGGGAATGTCCAGTAAGTTTGTGGAGTGCACCTTGGGACAAAAATATCGCATCGTTAAGGAAGATGGTAGCATTTCCGGGGGACCGATGTATTTTCTCTCTCGGGGTTTGGCAGAAATCGGTTTGGGACAACTGGGAAAGGTTCTGGCTATCCTATTCTCTATCTTCTGCATTTTCGGTGCCTTTGGGGCAGGCAATATGTTTCAAGCCAACCAGTCTTTTGGAGCGGTAGCTCGGGTGATACCTTTATTTGCAGAACGAGGTTGGCTCTATGGTCTCATTCTCGCTTTTTTGGTGGGAACGGTGATTATTGGCGGTATCCGCAGAATTGGTAAGGTGGCTGGAACTATTGTGCCTGTAATGTGTGTCCTCTATGTTCTGGCTTCTCTCTGGATTATTTTAACTAATGTTACTGCTCTTCCTGGGGCCATTGGGACTATTTTCATGGGAGCTTTCTCCCCAGAAGCAGTGGAGGGGGGCATTATTGGGGTCATGGTTCAGGGTTTGCGGCGCTCTACCTTCTCCAACGAAGCAGGAATTGGTTCAGCAGCCATTGCTCACTCAGCAGCCCGAACCGATAAACCCATTAAAGAGG
>JACONB010000289.1 GCA_014323965.1 Prochloron sp. SP5CPC1
GAAGGATTACGTCCATGGATTCAATTTAATGGCTGCCCCAGCTGGGAAATCTCTGACTAAGGTGGAAATTCCTAAAGGACTAGCGTTCCCCCAGGTTTTTGCCGATGGACGTTTGGCACCTTTTATCCGGGTAGTTGACCGTTGGGTAGAATCCATTGATACAGGGGAGTCTCTGGTTCCATCCCTAAAAGAAGGAGTCTATTCCCAATTATTGATGGATTTGACTCATCAATCTCATGAGGGCAATTATTGGGTAGAAGTACCGGAGTTGGAAGATTATCTCGCTTGGCGCTAGAATTAGGCTATTTGTAAAAGGAAGTATCGTAGTGGGCATCGCCCACCACTAATAATAGAGAAATAGCAGCCATCATAAGCCGTGATACCATAGCTCAAACTAATTTGAACTGCTTCACCCATCAAATCTTGAGTTAAAGTTACCTGAAGTCGTAAAGCTTTCAAATCAATTAGATCTCATCTGTTGCGATCCTCTCGAATTAAAACTGTGCTATCCGGTAATCCAAAATTAATTGGTTGAACTTTGGTACGGCTACGAATCCTTTGTAAAATCTCTGACATGGGTAAAACAGGTCGTTCTTGAAGCATTTTGGGCGCATCAGTCTGAAATGCATACTGCAATAGATGAATCACTGCCCCATTGAGAGTAAGATTTTTCTCAGCAGCAAGACTTTGAATGTGGTTATACAGTTCGTCTGGCACGTTTTCAATCTGGATAGTAGTCATTGCAGTTTCAGAATACCTTAATTGTTCCATCTGTGAGTAATTACAATTTTAAAGCAGTATCAATTTGGAACTGCAAATGCTCTAAAGTGGAAGAATTATCCAAAATGAGGTCCGCACCAGCTATCTTAGTTGATAGGAGTAATTGACTCTGAATCCTTGCTCTAGCTTGTTCTGGAGTTAGGCGATCCCGCTCAATTAAACGCTCTAATTGCTGCTTGTCACTACAACTGACGACCCAAATTTCCGTGACTAAATCCGTCATCTGGGCTTCAAATAATAAAGGGATGACTAAAACTACTGTATCAGCTTTTAATTGCTGTCCCTCAGAGAGGAAGCGCTCCCTCACGTAAGGATGTATCTTTCCCTCCAGCCAACTTTTCTCTGTTGGGTTATTAAAGATAATTTCCCCCAAAACCTTGCGATTTAGACCACCATCCGGTAATTGGATCGTGGTACCATATCGGTTAACAATTTGTCGCCAAATTGGGGAATTGGGTGTCACTGCTTCTTTTGCATAAATATCTGCATCTAAGATGGGTAATTGATATTTATCGGCTAGATAACGAGAAACAGCGCTTTTACCCGTCCCAATACCACCAGTTAAACCAATTAAACGCTTAGACATTAGGGTCAACTCCGAGAGAGCGCAGTTTTTGGGCTAGTCTTTCCGCTTTTCTTTCTGCTTCGCTTATTCTTTCCTCTGGAGTGAGATAACGCTTTCCTTCTTGGTCGTACCAATACAACCACTCCCGGGTAATTCCCTGATAGGTTCCCCTTTCACGTCCAATTCCCAAACCAATCTCTGGTAACCAAACAAGCTTGGAGATTGGTTTCAAGATATATTCCCCATGCACTAAATGATATACTTCCAGAGGGGGTTTACGACGACGCAGAGGATTGTAAACCACATAGTATAAACACCCCATTTCCAGATATAACTTTTTTTTAGTGCTGTATTCTCCCCGACGGTTTTGGGACACTACTTCCAGGATAAGAGTTGGGACTACTTCCTCTTCCCAGAAGACGTAACTCAAGCGTAAATCTTCATGGATGATTCGCTCTACCCCAATGCTTAAAAATCCATCGGGAACAATAGCCGGGCGATCGGGGTCGTAGTAAATTCCCATATCCACCCCAAAAAACCAATCCATTCTTTCGGCCCATAATATAGCTAAGATTGTCTTTAAGAGGCCGGGAATTAATTCTTGCAGTTCGTTATCCACAGGAGTATCATCAGAATCAGGTAAATCCTCAGCAGAGGGTAGGCAGGTTCTCGGTTTGTATTTTAACAGCATAATTGCTTAATTAAAAGTGCTAATATGTGACATCTAGCGATAAATGAAGTAATTTTGATTATACCAATTCATAATAATCCTGTCAAGTATTTTTATATTCGTCGAATCCTACAGATTATGGAAGGAGAGTAACTGTGAATTATCCAATAGTAAGGGTACAGGGAAGGAGCGCACCGCTTTTTACCTCCCTTGACAAATTGAGGATCAGTTGCTACCTTCTTGAGAAGGTAGTCCAATTAGCGTTGTCCAAACTTTCATGCAATTGGAGTGGGATGAGGCGAAGAATCTAGATAATATTTATAAACATCAGATTGATTTCGCGGATATTCCTGAGATGTTTGAAGGTCCGATGCTAATTGAGTTAGATGATCGTTTTGATTACGGGGAATACCGTTGGTCTGATATCGGTTTCCTCGGTAATGGGATAGCGGTCGTTGTTTGGACAGAACGGCAAAATGACCCGATTCGGATAATTTCAGCACGAAGGGCAAATTCATACGAGCGGCAAAAATTTGAGCAATACCTCCCGTACTAACCGGACAGCACCCGAGGAGATGGAAGATAAGGGGATTGATTACTCCGACATTCCACCTTTAACGGAGGATTTCTTTGATTCGGCTACTTTAGGAATTCCCGCTCCCATTGCACAGGGACTGATCCAGATTGATCCAGATATTGTGAAGTGGTTTCAAGCTCAAGGTGGAGAATGCAGAACTTTAATCAACTTGGTTTTGCGTCGTTACATAGAAAGCAGCGGCGAACAGTCAGCAGTATAATTAAAGCACGACTAGATCATGGAATTGATCTTTACTCTGCTTTTGGGTAATATATGGAACTTCAATATCTAAAATACAAGGTATTCCCCGTATTAGAAAGATGGCGATCGCATGAGGATATGCTATACTGATGATCTAAAAAACTCAACCCTTTAAATACAACAATCAATCAATCGTTTTACTTTTGACTTTTTGTTGGCTTATTGCCCAAGTGCTGATAGGATTGATATTCTCAGCAGCTAGCTTCGGTTCTTGTCAACCCATGGTAAGTGTTAAAGCGGTGCTGCTTAACTTAGCTTCTATTCCAGTCGCGCAGAGGCGCTCCGGCACGGAGAACGTATAAACAAGCGTTATAGCTGCAAAGAGATATGACTGATCCCTCTGCGCCTCTGTGTCTCTG
>JACONB010000290.1 GCA_014323965.1 Prochloron sp. SP5CPC1
GGATAATTTTCAGGGAGTAATCCCGCAGTCGCTGGTACTCCTTATCTGTGAGGGTTTGAGCGGGAGCAACCACCATGGAGTCTCCTGTGTGGACTCCCATCGGGTCTATATTTTCGATGGAGCAGATAATCACCACATTATCTGCTAAGTCTCGCATTACTTCCAGTTCGTACTCTTTCCAACCCAGGAGAGATTTTTCCACCAATATTTGGTTTACGGGGCTGGCTTCTAAACCAAAGCCTACCAATTGCTCATATTCTTCTTTATTATAGGCGATCCCTCCCCCACTGCCTCCCAGGGTAAAAGCAGGACGAATAATGAGGGGGTAAGAACCGATTTGGGCGGCGATTTTTTGGGCTTCTGACCAATTATTGGCAATACCTGAAGGGCAGACTGGTACACCAATGCGTTCCATTGCTTCCTTGAATAATTGGCGATCTTCTGCCTTTTCGATAGCTGACAGTTGAGCGCCAATTAGTTCCACCCCATATTTAGCCAGGACGCCATTTTTACTTAGGGCTACGGCTAGGTTTAGGGCTGTTTGGCCTCCCATGGTGGGGAGGAGAGCATGGGGACGCTCCTTGGCAATTACCTTGGTTACCATGGACTCCGTCAGGGGTTCCATATAAGTGCGATCTGCCATTTCCGGATCTGTCATAATGGAGGCAGGATTGGAATTGACCAATACAACAGTGTAGCCTTCAGAGCGCAGTGCTTTACAAGCTTGTGTTCCTGAGTAGTCAAATTCGCATGCCTGGCCAATTACAATGGGACCGGAACCGAGAAGTAATATTTTCTGTAGATCGTGGCGCCGAGGCATATATTTGTTGTTGTTTCAGCTTTGGTTCCCATTATTATAGTGGATCTAAATCATTTGTACAAGTTGAACCGCAGAGACGCAGAGGGCCCAGAGGAAGATGAGAGAGGGGAACCAAACAGGGGGCCATCCCCCATCGGCAAGTTTAACTTGTACTGCTTTTTGATTATTTAGGCTATAATATTTGCTCGTTGAAAGATAAGGAAGTAATCATGTCTCGTAAGTGTCAGCTAACTGGGAAAAAGGCTAATAATGCCTATGCTGTATCTCATTCTCACCGCCGGACGAAAAAATTGCAACAGGTGAATTTGCAGTGGAAGCGAGTTTGGTGGCCGGAAGGCAACCGCTGGGTGAAGCTGCGTCTTTCTACTAAAGCGATTAAAACCCTACAGAAAAAAGGTTTACAAGCTATGGCAGCTTCTGCTGGGATTAATTTGAATCAATTCTAAAAATTAGGTTAAATACGGATGACAGTTTACTAGAAAAAGAGCTATCATAGTGGAATAGGTTAACTTTACTTGTTAGGTGTAGTAGCTATGGAACGACGTAAAGGAAAAAAGAAAGTCCGCAAGGGCAGTAAAAACATCTTCGCTCCCGTATCTTGGCTGGTGCGATGGCTCCTTCGTACTTTCCATGGCTTCTTTTTACTCAGACAATCTAGAGCCGGTTTTGTTATTCCAACGGCCTTGATGTTGTTGTTGGTGATGAGTTTGGTGATTTCTTCCATGCTTATTCGCACGAGCCAGCGCACTCAACAGGTGATTGGGCAGCGGGAAAGTCAGTTAATCTACAACGCAGCTACACCAGCTATAGAAAGGGCTAAGGCCAAGATTGAGTATCTCTTTAAGTCAGATAGCGGATTATCAGGTTCTGTGCCTTCTGAAGCTCTATTGGAAACATTAATGCTGAATGAAGATGATAGTGCCAATGGTATCACGGCAAAGACAGATGATCCTTATACATTACCCGGTGAAACTCGCCTGGAAATACCCACAGATGACAGCGGCGGTTACAAAGAATACAACGCTTGGTCTTTCAAACAGGATACGGATGGAGATGGTGAGAAGGAAACCATCATTTATTCCATTCTCATGAAGGCGGAAGATGTAACATTTGGCGATGCTTATAAACAGGTTACTCGCAACGGTCCTCTAGGTATATATACAGCTCCAGCGGCAGGAACAGGAGATTGCAATCTAGAATTAGTGAAGCCTGAAAAAAAAGGCTGGTATGCGGTAACCGGTAGCTCAGTTAGAAGAAATTTCCAAGTAAATGCTGTAGTAGTTAAAGGAAAAGATACTCCTAACCCAACTGTAGCTACTTTAGAATATCATCAGGACAGACAGATAGACAAGGGCAATAAGTGGGGAGCATGGTTCCTCCATGACCTGGAAATACAACCGGGGCCAAAATTTAGATTTAACGGTGCCATGCATAGTGAAGGTAGTATTTTCGTAGGGCGTAATCTTTTGCATGTACCAGATCAGGGGTTTGAATCTTTTCTCATTAGTTCCCCTGATTCTTGCATTTACAGTGATGATGCTTCCGCAATTACAATCACAGAAAAACGAGATGACAATGGCGATATCACCTACCAAGGTCAATTTGTTGCAGCCCTTCCTGCTTTCAATAACCTAACATATGGGTGGTCCGTAATTCATGATCCAGAGCAAAATGATCTAACGATTAAACCTAAGAAGGATACCGGAGAACACAATGGTGATTCTCTAAAAGATAATGATAAAGAGAATTACAATGATTTGACTCTAGACCCAGTTGCGCTCTTTACAGAAAGTAAATTTAAAGCCAAAAGTGATGGTGGTACCAACCTGGTCCGAGACCCAGATTGGAATGGTATTAATGGGCGAGTTGTAACTAAGGAAGTGCGCCAGCCTTTTGTAGATGATACTTACAGGGCTGATAATCGTTGGGGACCCAAACCAAATTACAATGAAGATAATGTGGTACCCAGCGCCGCTCAATACGGCGAACCTATTCCCAACTCAGAAAAGGATCTAATCACAGACGCTCCCAATACAGGTTTTGTTGATGTGGGTTTAGATGGTTATTGGGAACGGCGAGCTAGGGGTGAAGGACTGCGATTAATCGTTGGACAACGGTTGGAGTTGGGTAATGCTAATGGTTGGGAGGGCAGTAGTGATAATGCTAATGCAAGAGATGACGATCCTCTCTATCCTTATAATGTCAAAAGTGCAGCTAATGCAGGAGCGGAGACCACCAAAAATGAACACCTCCAGGGGCGCACTCTGAGGGATAACTTGGCAGCAGTGCAAGCTACAGCAGTGTATCACCATAAGGAGAACAATGGTTATTTTCCTGTAACTGTGCTAGCATCCACTTCTCATCCGGGAACTTCTACAACTTGGACAAACA
>JACONB010000291.1:0-2997 GCA_014323965.1 Prochloron sp. SP5CPC1
GAATGGTTCAAACCCAGTCTCCGCCTTTTTTTCACCTTTGTCCAGTCCGTCGAACTCACGTTCTAACTACATTGATTAACCCTATCGAGCTATTATTATAGCGACTTCATAAGTAAGTGCGATTCGTTGTGCGACTCGTTCCTAGCAAGAGTCGAGTGGGTATCTAAAAACCCCGAAAGAGGCTAGGGCATGGTTTCTGGACTCTCTGAGTTCGGAACCTTGATACACGATCTCAGGATTGCTGGTGAAAGTCCAGCCGCTTAAGGGATAAGTGAATCTCAAGCGGAAGATCCCCCCTTGCCCCCCAAGTCATCCCCCCCTGGACGCCTTGGGCGGTTGCTTCGCAATAGGGGGGGGACTAAGGGGGGGGTTATGCCCACACGCATCAGTGAATTCAAGTCCTATGTATCCACCCGCTCGCGTCAGCTCTAGCAATCGCGAAAGAAGATGGAGGATCATTTCCAGCGCCTGCTGGCCGCCATCAAACCCGATAGCTAGTAGAATTTGAAGCCGGTCGGGAACAGCCTGCGTTGGGGAACCCGCAGGTGTGTCCCAATTCCAAAAAGTAAATTTAGGAATACTGCACTCATGGTTAGTCAACCAGATTTTTTAACAGAAGCAGGTCGAGCTTTCTCGACAGAGATCTCGCTGCTAGAAAGCCCCGTAGGGGAACCTTACCTTCGCTTTTACCTGCCCTCCGGGGATGAATTTGCACTTCCGGCCACAGGCATCAGAGAGGTGATGCAACAGTCGCCAGATCGAATTACGTCCATTCCGAACGCTTCTCCTTTATTGTTGGGAACGATCAACTTACGAGGACAGGTAATTTGGGTGGTAAATCTCGGTCAATTTTTAGGAGATCCAGCCCCGCTCAAGACAGAAAGACCCGAAATACCCGTGATCGCAATCGTTGATGAAGAAACAATTTTAGGGTTAGCCATCGATCGTCTCTCAGAAATGGATTGGCGCGAGCCCAGAGGGACGACGTTTGTCGATCGCAAACAGCTCAGGTGTGGAACTAATATCCCAGAAACAATGGCTCCTTTCGTAGAAGGAGAATGGGTGTTAGACTCTGAGTCTAAAAAGTTTCTGCGACTGCTAGACCTAGTGGCAATTTTGCGGTGGTCCTGGGATGGTTGGCACCTAAAAATGAGATCCCCATGCTGAAATTAAGTACAACGAGTCCAATCAATATTAGATGTTTCGCTTGGAGGGAAGCAAATGCACGACAGATCCGATTACATAAAAGAATACTACACTAATGCACAAAAAGCATACTATACAGGTAATTATCAGGAGGCAGCTACGATTATTGATCGCATGGCTGAAGATTTCCCAGATGAGCCGACGATTCTGTTGCTGCGAGGTCATATCTATTGCTATGGACTTCAGCAGTACGAGTTTGCTCAAAAACAATACGAGTCCGTTTTGCGACTGACTCAAGATATTGAGTATATCAATTACGCTAATAACGGACTGGAACAAGCTAGACAATTACAGAACCAAAAGGCTAAGGCTGAACCAAAGGGCGAAACTGAAGTTAATTACGACTACCGCCAACTTGATCAAACCGAAACCTGGACTCCGGAGGAGGATTACTATGACCCGCTTGATGATTCGGCTTTAACTGCTGCAGTTAAAACGGATCTGAACGACAGTATTAAGGTCATGAACGATTCCGGAATGGAAGAGGGGTTGGAGGAAAATTCAGACTCTGAGGAAACCCATGTCGAGCTTTTGCTTTCTGGTTATGACAACAATAGTAATGCTGGTAACAAACGAACCGATAGTAACGATTATGTCAATCCTTTTGAGGAAGAACCTGACGAAACCTCTATGGATTGGGAACAGTTTCGAGAAGAAAGCGAAAAGGACAAATTCAACCAGTCCGATGATCAGGTAAGAGAAAGTACAGGGTTAGATCCAGAACAAATAGATTCCGAGGTAGATCCCTTCATAGACTCGGAATCGGACTCTGATATTTTCATAGACGATAGTCAGCAAGATACTGTCCCAACTAGTTATCCGCTCAACAAATCGCAACCTGGCTCGGACGAAGTAGGGGCGCAAGGCAGTGAGCCGATGGCGCAATCTAAATTTGACATTGCATCAGAGGAAATCTCTGCTAGTCAGACAAGGGGAGGTTTCTTAGAAGAATTTGATGTTTTGAACGACGAAGAGTTGGACTTGATCACAAATTTCGCTTCTTTTGATGTTGATCAAGAATTAGCAGATTCTGGATTGTTCAATCCCCAAAAAGAAGATTTGATCCCTGAGATTAGCAGCAGCTCGAAAAGCGCTAAAACTGGTGATCGGACAACAATCGTTAGTAGTAGCGATTATCGCACTAGCAGGAGCGGTAACTTGACTAGTTTGACCCCAGGTGTTTAAAAATGCCTCTTTTCGTAAAAAACAATGGTTGACTGCGGCGATCGCAGGGACGATATCCTTAATCGGTGCCGGTGGGGTCAGCTATATTTCTTCGACCTGGAGGTCAGAAAGAAACACTCTACATTCTAGTATTTTGACTGCGGGGACCGCTGGTTTGGCAAGCTTTGGCACTACTCTCTTTTTAGGACAAATAACCAGGGAGCAAATTAACCGTTCTACTAGGGATTTGCAGGATAAGTTTGAGGCAGTATCTCAGGGAAATTTGGATGTTTTAGCAACGGTTTATACGTCTGACGAATTCGGTCAACTAGCGGTGGGATTCAACCAAATGGCACAGACGATCTTAAGCACCACAAGGTCAGCGCAGGAGCGGGCCTACGCGGTTGAACAGGCAAGAGAAGACCTGCAGCGCCAGGTGATTCGTTTACTAGATGACGTTGAAGGAGCCGCAAGAGGAGACTTAACGGTACAAGCAGAAGTAACTGCTGACGTTTTGGGTGCAGTAGCTGATGCTTTTAATAACACTATTCAAAATTTGCGCTCAATTGTCCAGCAGGTAAAGCAGGCGGCACGCCAAGTAAACCAAAATGCCACCGATAGCGAAGC
>JACONB010000291.1:3012-6215 GCA_014323965.1 Prochloron sp. SP5CPC1
AAGAGTTGGCGTCTACCCTCAAATCCGTACAGATGATGACAGAATCTATTCAACGGGTGGCGGAAAATGCAGCTGATGCAGAAGAAGTAGCACGATCGGCTTCCACTACTGCTTTGAGAGGGGGTGAAGCAGTAGAACATACAGTAGCTGGTATTCTAAAAATTAGAGATACGGTAGCACAAACAAATCGTAAAGTCAAGCGTCTGGCAGAATCAGCCCAGGAAATTTCCAAGATCGTAGCGGTGATTTCTACTATTGCTTCCCGGACTAATTTACTAGCTCTGAACGCCTCAATTGAAGCAGCAAGAGCAGGAGAAGCTGGGAGAGGCTTTGCCGTAGTTGCCGACGAGGTGCGACAACTTGCTGATCGGTCCGCCAAAGCGCTCAAGGAAATCGAACAAATAGTTTCACAAATCCAGAGCGAAACTAGCAAGGTCCAGACGGCAATGGAAGAAGGTCAGCAGCAGGTAATTGATGGAACAAAACGGGCAGAACAAGCCAAGCGATCCCTGGAAGATATTATTCAGGTATCCAACCGCATTGATGCTTTGGTGCGTTCCATTACTGCTGACACGGTAGAACAGCGGGAAAACTCCCGTACTGTGGCTCAAGTGACCCAATCTGTAGAATTGGCAGCCCAAGAAACATCCCAGGAATCCCAACGAGTTGCAGGTTCGCTGCAAAACCTGGTTGGTATCGCCCGGGACTTGCTCTCGTCAGTGGAACGCTTCCGCGTCGAAGCTTCTGAGGAGTAGTAGTAATGATGGGTAATACTTCTAAAAGTGGCATTGAGTTGTGGGGAACTCGCGCCAAAGCCGCCATTTTTCTCGCAGGACAAGTCGCAGTTCACTTGCTAAAAAAGAAAATTCACCGTCGCAATCCCCTCGACCAAATGGCCACAGTCGGACCGGATTCAATGACTATCGCTTTAATTACTGCTGGTTTTGTCGGTATGGTGTTCACAATCCAAGTGGCACGGGAGTTCATTTACTTTGGAGCAGGAACTGCTGTAGGTGGTGTTCTGGCTATCGCTTTGAGCCGGGAATTAGCACCAGTTCTTACAGCAGTAGTTCTAGCAGGTAGAGTGGGATCTGCAATGGCTGCGGAAATCGGCACTATGCGAGTCACAGAACAGATTGATGCTCTCTATGTGCTCAAAACAGACCCGATTGACTACCTCGTCATACCTCGCGTTCTTGCTTGCTCTTTGATGTTGCCGATTTTGACCATTCTCTCCCTCATTACTGGTATGGCTGGAGGACTGCTGATCGCTACTAATTTATATGATATTCCTCAATCGGTATTTCTCAATTCCGTTCGGAATTTCCTCAATTTGTGGGATTTGACGGCAGCTATAATTAAGTCGATTGTTTTTGGCGGACTGATTGCGACCATCGGTTGCAGTTGGGGTTTGACAACTACTGGAGGAGCTAAAGGAGTAGGTCAATCTACCACTACTGCTGTTGTAACAGCAATACTTGGGATTTTTATCGTTAACTTCTTTTTGTCTTGGTTAATGTTTCAAGGCACTGGCAGTGCTTTAATTGGCTAAGGAACGTTAACTTGTAATATGTTGATTATTAGAGGGTGAAGTAAATAGGAAATTGTCAATATTTTTTTAGATAATATTTTTGAAGTTTATTGGTTAAAATACATGAACGCTAGTAAAGAATTAACAGCACAAACCATTGAGTTATCACCTAGCTATAGAATTCCTGTAATTTTAGTTATAGCTGCTATTATATTACTGTTACAACCGTGGGGTGGTTGGGGAACTAGGGTTGTCTGCTCTCTTGGCACCGCCTTTTTTGGATTGTTTCTCATGTTTCAAGCTGTTACCATCCGCCTACAATTTACGTCAACCGCTTTAGATATCTACCGCTCTGAAAAATTAATTCGGAGATTTCCCTATGCTGATTGGACTGATGCCCGCATTTTATGGAGTTCAATACCTATTTTGTTCTATTTCAAAGAAATTAATAGCATTCATTTTTTACCAATTATATTCGATTCAAAAATGCTCAAAAAGTGTTTGAATGAATACCTGGTATAAATATAGATAAGAGTCTAATTATTTTCACTTTGTATTACAATATTAAAATAAATGAATTCAGACGAATCCCCAATCCCAGATCAAGAGTTAGCTGTTCAAACATCGAATAGCTCGCAAGCACTCTCGGAAGAACTTTCTTTCGGGGGCGAAGATCCAGAACCAAAAGGTTTGTTTACTACCGACTCTCTCACTCCTGATACAATAGAGTCCAAAGAGGTAGAGTGCATCGCCCAAAAATCAGATAAAGCCGATACAGCAACAGAGCTAGGAGCGTATGTTGTAGGGCAACTATCAGAAAGAGTGGCTGAATTGCAACGGCTTCATGATACCCTAGAGGCTGAAATTGAGGCGCTCACTGAGAGTAAAAGTCACATTACTGATACTTTAGGACGAATAGTAGCAGCAGGACTTGAGGAGCTAGAGGAACGAAGGGAGCTTCTCCAAATAGAAATCGAACAATTAGAACTTCGCCGGGAAAGAATTAGGGAGGAAATGCGCACCAGTTTTGCGGGAATATCTCAAGAACTGGCGATTCGGGTACAGGGTTTTAAAGATTATTTGGTCGGCAGTTTACAAGACTTGGCAGCGGCAGCAGAACAACTGGAATTGCCTACTCCTTCACGATGGTCTGAACCGAGAGAAACAGAACCAGGTCCTGCGCTCCTACCGACGCAATTTGCCGAACCGGGATTTCAAGAAAACGCAAAGCGAATTCGTCACATTCTTCACCAATACCGCACTCACCCCGATTATTACGGTCCTCCTTGGCAGTTGCGCCGCACTTTTGAACCAATTCACGCCGAAAGAGTGGAAGCTTGGTTTTTCTCCCAAGGAGGAAGAGGTGCAATACCCACTATGGGCAGCCGCTTACAGAATATTCTGCTCGCTTCGTCGGTAATTTCGATTTTGCACAGTCTAGAAGGCGATACCATGGCCGGGAGCAGGCGCGGACCTACTTTGGTGTTGGCTAATACTCCAGAAAGATTGGGGGAATGGCGGCGGGGTTTGCAGGACTGCTTGGGAATTTCTCGCAGCGATTTTGGTCCCGAACGGGGTATCGTTCTCTTTGAAGCAACTGATGCTTTGGTACAAAAAGCGGATCGCTTGCTGGCGGATTCCCGCTTACCTTTAGTGGTTATTGATGAAACGG
>JACONB010000292.1 GCA_014323965.1 Prochloron sp. SP5CPC1
TTTTACCCAATATAGCAAACATTTCTCTTGTTGTCAAGTCTCCAGCGGAGATAATGTAATGTTCTCCCAATTTTCCTTTTGTTGCTGCCAAAATCATGGCTTCCACTAAATCTTCTACGTGAACAATACCAGTAACCCGATCGCCTCCTACCCAAAACTTTAGTTTACCTTGGGCAAAGAGCTGGATAATGGGACCGAAATGAGGGTCGTCGGCTCCGAAAATACCGGAAGGCATTATGCTGACTGCGGGTAAACCTTCTTGAGCAAATTTATCTACTAGTTGTTGTGCTTCATATTTAGTGCGGTCATAAGCTGAGGAGAAGTTTTGTTGCTGACGTTGGAAGGTTTCGTCTATGGTTTTTCCTTTTGTATCTCCATAGATACCAATGGTACTACAATAGACTAATTTAGATATGTTGGCTGCTTTTGCTACTTCCAAGACGTTACGGGTTCCTTGGAGGTTTACCCGTTCCATTTCTCCTTCGTTTACTAGTCCCAATTCTACATAAGCAGCGACGTGAAAGACAGTATTTACATTGGCGATCGCCTTCTCTAAAACTTGTGGATCTGTAATATCTCCGTACAATAATTCTATATTACAGTTAGTAAGACGAGATAAGTTACTGCTTTTGCGCACGAGACCTTTGACAGTATGACCTTGTTGCTCTAAAGCTTTGACTAAATGAGAACCAGTAAAACCATTGGCTCCTGTAACTAATGTTTTCATGATAATTCTTTTTCGTAAATGCGGTAAGTTTTACTAATTTTACCACCGGAAGCTTCAATTAATTTCCGAGAGGGTAAATTATCTTCCCAAACCCAAGAAAGTTCTGCTGTTTGATAGGGTTTACCCTTTTGGGTTCCTCCCGTCATTCCTAGATAAATTAAGGCGATAGGTACCATTTGGCGACGGTATTCTGGGAGGGAACAAATAGCTAAAACTCGGGAGTGATTGATTTGACGGCGATACCAGAGAAATTTGAGAGTACCCCATAAATCTAGCTTGCCATTGACTTGTTTTAATGGTATATTATAATCGGGCAATGCCATGAAAAAACCGATGGCTTTGTTTTTATCTTCAGCAATAATCAAAATATCCGGATCTATGAGTTGCTGCAAATCTTTGGCTTCGGCGACAAATTCTGCTTCGCTGCGAGGAGTAGAACTCCAATTATTGACAAAGGCGGTAGTAAAGAGATGATAGATAATACCACAATCTTCTTCAAACCCTTTCCCTTTGAGGCGGATGGAACGGAAAGTAATGCCTGATTTAAGGGCAATGTTATATCCTTTCTTAAATTTAGCAGTGAGTTGATGATTGTGGACGGGAAAATCGTAGGCTACGGCGTCTTTGGCTTTCTCCCAGCCAGCCTGTTCTATAAATTGAGGATAATAAGGTGGATTATAGGGCATCATGAAGGCAGGGGGGGTGTGAAAACCATCCACCAGGAAGAGGCAATTATTGTGGGTGGATAAATCAATTGGACCTCTGGCTACCTTCATACCCCGCTCTATCAACCAATCACAAGCAGTATTGAGCAATGCTTGGGCTACTTCAAAGTCTTGGACACATTCAAAATAACCAAACAAACCTACTTGCTGATTTTCCTTTTCTATGAGTCGTTTATTGACTGCTGCAACAATTCGTCCCAAGGGTTCTCCTGTGCTGCTGACAGCGATAAATGGTTGGGATTCACCGTATTGAGTAAAGGGATTGTCTGGGGCTAATTGCTTTTTAATACTGCTGCGTAGGGGTGGTACCCAGTTGGGGTCTTTTTGATATACTAAGGCTGGTAAGTTGAGAAAAGTTTCCCTCTCTTCAGCACTAATAATGGGTTTAATTTGAAATTTAGTCATATTGTAATAGCAGTGACCAGTTACCTCGCACTAACTATACCATGACAGTTGTTTTATCTTCCCACCCAGTTTCTCATCTTTATTTTGGAGGCTACCCCCGAAGGTGAGCGCGTCGGGAAGGATCTGGTAACTGCTCACTGGTAACTGGTAACTGTTTTAAGCACTAACCATGGTTTTGGGCTGATACAAAGCATCCCTAGTGGCTACCATTGCCGTTACCAGCCGATCCATCTCCCTTTGGGTGTGGAGGGCATTAGCGACGATACGGAGGCGGGGTTTGGCAATAAACCAGATGGGGGAGATCCAAATACCGTGGTTTTCCAACAGGTGATGAGCAAAGTATTTGGGATTCATCTCCGTCGGTAACATCACCGGAATCACGTTAGTTTCGCCGATAGGGGCAAATTCGTGTTCGATTAAGAGGGCTCGCAGGTAACGGCTATTTCCCTGAAGTTTTTGGACTAACTGAGGATTGCGCCGCACAATGCGAATGCTTTCCAAGGCAGCTGCGGTGGTGGGCGGGGGGAGAGAAATGGTGCCGATGGAAGTAGGAGAGGTATCTAACAAGTCAATTAACTCGGCAGAATAGCTACTAATTGCAGCCCCGGCGGAAGCGGCAAACTTGGAGAAGGTTGTCATAATTAGGGGGGCGACACCTCGATCCATTACTTCCTGGGGCGTCATCTGGAAGTGTTCGTAGATACCTCTGCCCGTGGCACCAATTGAGCCGCTGGCATGGGCTTCGTCCATGAGAATAACGCTGCCGGGATAATTGGCCAACACGTCTACCATTTGGGGTAAGGGAGCTATATCTCCATCCATGGAGAAAACGGCATCGGATACCACCATAATCCTGTCGTCAGGGCCAGCATAGCGCCGTAGCTTCCGGGCTAAGTCATCCACATCGCAGTGACGATAGGGTTTGACTCTGACGGATGGACTTTGACTGAATACTTTGCCGGAACGGTTGCCCGCATTGGTCACAGCAGAGAGAATACAGCCGTGGTTGAGGATGTCCGTCATAATCAGGGTTTCTCTGGTGTTGCGAAACCCGGGCACTTGGATAGCTAAGTGACAAAAAGCATCCATCAAGCCTTGCATTGCCATCCAAGCATTTAAAAATAAGTGGGTGTGGGGCAAGTGCTTGAAGGCGGAGATTTCTCTTTCGAGCTGAGCGTGTAGGTGAATGCGCCCGCTTAATGTAGGACAGGAACTATTGGAAGTGCCGTACTGGAGAATGGCATCGATAGCCGCTTGTTTGACTGCTTCTGATTGAACCAAACCGAGAACGTCATTGGTACAGAAGGTGAGAACCCGATGTCTCACCCCGGTTTTTTC
>JACONB010000293.1 GCA_014323965.1 Prochloron sp. SP5CPC1
GACCCTGTAGAAGCTGGCCAACCTATCACTAATGACCCCAATATGGGAGGTTTCGGTCAAGAAGATGTGGAAATCGTGCTCCAAAGCGCTACTCGCATCAAATGGCTGATGGTTTTCCTCGGTGGTATTGCTCTGGCTCAAATTTTGCTGGTAATTAAGAAGAAGCAAGTTGAAAGGGTGCAAGCTGCGGAAATGAATTTCTAGTTCACCGTACTATTGATGTAGGGGCGCACGGTGTGCGCCCTTACCAGGTTTTAGCTTTACTTGTGTAAAATGTAAAAATATTTTATAATAGTAGTATAAAAAAAACTTATTGCCATGCAAATATTTTCATCTAGTAAAGTAAAAAACAATTTTTCCAACCTCATTGATATGTCGCAGTATGAGCCTGTGGTAATAGAAAAGGAAGGTCGTGATGATGTCGTGATGATGTCCATGGAGGAATATCAACTTATATCAAATCCTGCTGTGGCAAGGTTACACAAACTCTGCGAAGAAGTTAGGGCAGAAGCTGAAGCTAATGGATTAACTGAAGATAAACTTGCTGAACTTTTAGCTGAAGAAGATGAATAAACTTCCTGTGGTTCTTGATACTAATCTTTTGGTTAGTTATTTTTTTACCCCAAAATCCTCGACACTGGCGACAAAGATTTGCTTGTTCTAAATCCATTTCGTGGTATCTATATTACCTCTCCCGCTGATTTTTTGGATAAAATTTAGCCCACCATTCAAGTTTTAGACTGCATTTTAACCCAAAAAGCTAATCCTCCTCCTTTTCCTCTTGCTGCTATAATCCTATTACGGACAAAAAAATAAACGAAAAATGCCTGGGAGCGGATATTTTCTTGATAAAATTGCTGTTCGATCTTCTCTCCATTACGGATATAGCCATTATAAAGTTGAAGGCGAAATAAGGCTAAATTCATGCGGGTAAAATCAAAATATAGGATGTTGTTCGTGGATCGAAATTTGACCGGACCTGTTAAAGTTAATTTGAAGGGACCAAATTCGACGCAGTTTTCAATTCTTGTCGTGATAGGTAGACTCTTACGAGTTTTCCCCCACGCAGTACCGGACGTACAACTTTCAAAGTATCCGGCTCCTGGTGTTTCACCCTACTACCACCGCGTAACGTTTCTGGCAGAGCCATCCTTCGGTCCATTTACAGGCGTTGCCTGTATCTAACTTATCCGTCGGTTAATTGCTAGTTGCGGGTTCAGGACGCTTGCGCGGGACGCTTACGCGGTTGCTTACGCAAAGCGACGCCAAGGGCGGGACGCCAAAGGCGGTTGCTTACGCAAAGCTGCGCAAACGCAAATACGTTTCACCCTCTATCACGTCAGCCCTCCTTTCGGATGGGGCATTTACCCTATGCGACGGGTTATACATCGTGGTTTTCCCCTGGACTTTCGTCCTATCGCCATTTGCTTTTTGAGAGAGTCCCATCTCCCCAGGGAATTGGTTCTCATTGCTGATTCCCTACGATTTGCGCCGACCCTGTGGAGGTTTACTCGTTCTCCAATAGTTAGATTCGTCCAGTTTAGGCTTCTCTATACCCCGACGGCTTGGTGTCTAAGCAAGTCCTGAAAAAAAGACTTTTTCACATATGCCGCTTGCCTTTTGGCTAGAGCGTATCATTCTAGTTTTCGCTCCTCCCTATTTACGAGGCTGCAAGATTCGCTTTATGCTCACCATGCTGGACTTCCCATAGCCCCCTCCCGCCCTAGACGACTACTGAATTAGGCATTTCCCTCTAGCTGTGAGACACCCCCATTGCTGTGTACCCAGGGGCAGGGACAGGAGAGACACTCTCCTATTGAGGTTAGACGGCTAACCCACTAACTATTGCGACTATCGAGTCGCACCCCTCAGAAATGGATTGAGAGGAGTAGGATAGTTGAATTATAACCCAATTAGGAATGTATCGTCCCGAACCGAGGATAATTCCTCTGCTGTTGGGCTTCTTTTTCGTTCCGGTGATGAAACCTAATCTCCAAGTTCCCTGTAAATGCTGCAATGAATAACTTTTTTTGTTCTTCTTAGCCGTTTTTTCCGCAGTGAGTAGAGCTTGGATAATTGCAGTTGGGGAAGGGGAAGAAGGGGAGTTAGTAATAAATGATTGGGCAGCTAGTTCTAGTACTGATGAATATTATAGCATATTATTGTTTAAATCGCTTTGTGTTATATTAAGATAAATCCTACTTTTCCAGCGTGTTGAAACAGTCCTAGTAAGGGAGAAATTCCCGCTAGCCCATCGGACCAGCATGAATCCCCGGATCTAATGAGCGGGTAGAGTCAATAAAAGTCTTGATTGGAACTAATGCAGCCTATGACCATTGCAATCGATCGACCAACACGACAGAAGCTTTTGGGCTTTGATGAGTTTCTCATCCGTTACGGTGATGATAACCGCTATGAGCTGATTGATGGAGAGGTATTTAACTTGGAACCAACAGGTCAACATGAAGAAGTTGCTGCCTTTATCACCACCAAAGCCTGTGTTCAGATCGACAGAGCAGGTTTACCCTGGTTCGTCCTTCAACGGGGACTATTTCGCCCCTCTAATATTGGAATGACAGCGTTTCGACCTGATATCGCAGTTATCGATCCAGCAGAACTTGCTTCTGAGCCACTTTGGGCAGACCAATCGATTTTAACACGGGGTAATTCGATTAAATTTGTGGCAGAAGTCGTTAGTAGCAATTGGCAAAATGATTATGCTCGTAAGGTCGAAGACTACGCGACTTTAGGTATTTTTTAATATTGGATTGTAGACTATGCTGGACTAGGTGGTATCCGGTATATTGGAAAGCCCAAACAACCTACCCTTTCTATCTGTACCCTAGTAGATGGGGAGTATGAAATTCAGCTATTGAGAGGTAATCAAACTATTGCCTCTACCATTTTCCCTGATCGTATAGCTCTGACAGCTCAACAAGTGTTGAGGGCGGGTGGGTGTTGATTTTTTTGAAAAAATTTAGCAGCCAAGTTATTCTAAATTGGTTGCGGAATCTTTTCTCAAGAAAGCGTTCGCCCTTTTACCGACTTTAAACAATCTTTACACATTTAACTCCAAACTTGACCAAATCTTTACAAAATTCTAATCTGGCTCTCAGGTAACTTGGTCATATGCACAATATAATAGCATTGCAGCTTATTAGAGTCGAGGGAGATG